>NZ_JBLYPN010000006.1:0-247717 GCF_051851875.1 Duffyella sp. Ts4
AGGCACTGGTTTCTGATACCAGCATTCCGGGGTTCGAATCCCTGCACCCCAGCCAAATCAAGTAAAAAACCCGCTTCGGCGGGTTTTTTATTGGCTGCTATTTATTGAAGGAGCCGCCATTAGCCCGGCTCCCCTGCGCTTAAAGCCCCAGAGCGTAACGCAGCGCCTTACGCTTCATCACGCCAGCATTCTGCGCCGCCATCAGACCTATATTTCTTAACGCCTTTAACGGTGCCAGCTGATTACTGAAGGCAAAGTAGAACAGATCCATACCGCTTTGCATCAGCATATTGTCGCGCTGACGCTGACGCTGATAACGCAGCAGCACCGGCTGCGTCCACCAGGCTTCAGCTGCGTTGCGCGCGGCCAGCAACACGTCAATCAAGGCATCAACATCGCGATAGCCCAAGTTCACTCCCTGCCCGGCCAGCGGATTGATGGTATGGGCGGCATCACCCACCAGCGCAAGGCCCGGCAGCACATATTGCGTGGCGTGTCGGCGCACCAACGGAAAACTGGCCGCCGCCACCGGAGTGAAATTTCCCAGCCTTGCCGGAAAGTGCGTTTTAATTTCTTTGCTTAGCTGCTCCATTGAGAGTGTCTGCAACTGGCGCAAGCGTGACGGTTTGTCATACCACACCAGCGAAGCCCACTCATCAAAAAGCGGCAGAAAAGCGCGTGGGCCGTCAGGCGTAAACTTCTGCCAGGTGGTATCGCCAACAGGCTGCGCGCAGCGACCACTGATCAGCATACATGACTGTGCATAGTTCCAGCCATGAATACCGATGCCCGCCAACTGCCGCACCTGTGAATTGGCCCCGTCGGCGCCTACCACCAGATTGGCATGAATCTTCTGATCGTTATCCAGCGTCAATTCCCAGCCGGCATTTTTCTCCTGCAGTGACTGCAGTGTCGCTGGCGCGCGCAGGGTGACATTATCCTGCTGCATCTGCTGCCAGAGCGCCCACTGCAGCACGCGGTTTTCCACCATATATCCCAGCTCCGGCAAGCCCAAAGAAGCAGCATCAAACGAAACCTTCGCCGTCTGCCACTCCCAGGTTTCCAGCTTGCGATAAGGCGCCAGGCGCATTTTCTGCACCGCCTGCCAGACATTAAGCTGTTTCAACAGATCTACCGAGCGGCAGCTGATGGCTGAAATACGCAGGTCGGGATCGCTGCTGCGATCGAATTCAGTCGGCACGTCGCGGTCCAGCACGATAACCTTAAAGCCGTGCTGTGCCAGCCCGCAGGCCAGCGCACCGCCCACCATGCCGCCACCCACGATCGCAACATCATATTGTTCAGGCTGCATTGTTTTTTCCTTCTAAGAAAGCGTCACCGTTAAGACCGAATGTTCTGACGGGTATCATGAAAGTGTACCGGAAAAATAGCAGGCAAACAGAAAAGCCACTGCACTGGTCACAACAGCAGCAAAGCATTACAATACGCGCCCTGCACTTCTCTGCACTAAATCAATGGCCAGTCTGATGACGAAAAAATTGCACATAAAAACCTGGGGCTGTCAGATGAATGAATATGATTCATCGAAGATGGCCGATCTGTTGGATAGCACGCACGGCTATACGCTGACCGACAACGCTGAAGAAGCGGATGTCCTGCTGCTTAATACCTGTTCTATTCGCGAAAAAGCGCAGGAAAAGGTCTTCCATCAGCTGGGACGCTGGAAATCGCTGAAAGAGCGTAACCCCGATCTTATCATCGGTGTTGGCGGCTGCGTCGCGTCACAGGAAGGCGATCACATTCGTCAACGCGCTAACTATGTTGATATCGTGTTTGGGCCGCAGACGCTGCATCGCCTGCCGGAAATGATCAACACCGTACGCGGCTCAAAAAGTCCGGTCGTGGATATCAGCTTCCCGGAAATTGAAAAATTTGACCGTCTGCCGGAGCCGCGTGCCGATGGCCCAACCGCCTTTGTGTCCATCATGGAAGGCTGTAATAAATATTGTACGTTCTGCGTGGTGCCTTATACCCGCGGTGAAGAAGTCAGCCGTCCCAGCGATGACATCCTGCTTGAGATCGCTCAGCTGGCGTCTCAGGGCGTTCGCGAGGTGAATTTGCTGGGTCAGAACGTTAATGCGTATCGCTGCGAAACCTTTGATGGCGGCATGTGTACCTTTGCCGATCTGCTGCGTCTGGTTGCCGGCATTGATGGTATCGACCGCATTCGTTTTACCACCAGCCATCCTATCGAATTTACCGACGATATTATCGAGGTGTATCGCGATACGCCGGAGCTGGTTAGCTTCCTGCATTTACCGGTACAAAGCGGCTCGGATCGCATCCTGACGCTAATGAAACGTGCCCATACCGCGCTGGAATACAAAGCTATCATTCGTAAACTGCGTGCGGCGCGTCCTGATATTCAGATCAGTTCCGATTTTATCATTGGCTTCCCTGGCGAAACCCAGGACGACTTTGAAAAGACCATGAAGCTGATTGCCGACGTTAACTTCGACATGAGCTTCAGCTTTATCTACTCGGCGCGTCCGGGCACGCCGGCAGCCGATCTGCCGGATGACGTCAGCGAAGAAGAGAAAAAGCAGCGCCTGTATATTCTGCAGGACCGTATCAATCAGCAGGCGATGTCCCTGAGCCGTCATATGATGGGCAGCGTTCAGCGTATTCTGGTTGAGGGACTGTCGCGTAAAAACGTGATGGAACTTTCTGGCCGCACAGAGAACAACCGTGTGGTGAATTTCGAAGGCTCGCCGGAGATGATCGGTAAATTCGTTGATGTGGAAATCGTTGACGTCTATGCCAACTCGCTGCGCGGTAAAGTGATACGCACAGAAGAAGAGATGGGATTACGTCTCATGGAAAGCCCCGCTTCGGTGATTGCCCGTACCCGTAAAGAGAATGAGATTGGCGTAGGCCAGTTCCAACCGTAATAGAAAATTTGCGGCGCATCACCCTGATGCGTCGCGAGTTTTCACCGTTTTGCACTTGCTTTCGCAACAATTCGCCCAAATATCCACTCTCAGCCTTGCGCCATTGCCAGACGGAATAAATAATTTCGTTATGGCTGCTGCTATTCGCAACTGGCGCGGCCCCTATTACACTTCCAACCTGGCCCTGAGTGACCCAAAGGATTAGTTTGAATATTGAAACACGTGAAATCGTATTAGAACCTGCCGACAATCGTCGCCTGCTGAGCCTGTGCGGTCCTTTTGACGACAATATTAAACAACTCGAGCGACGCCTGGGGATTGAGATTAAACGTCATGACAATGCGTTTACGCTCTCAGGACGTACGCTGTGCGTTAACGCAGCGGCTGATATTCTGCGCGATCTCTATGTTGATACTGCCCCGATGCGCGGCAATAGCCCGGACATTGAGCCTGAGCAGATTCATCTGGCGATCAAAGAGAGCCGGGTTTTAGAGCAGACTGCGGAAAGCGTACCGGAATACGGTAAAGCGGTTAACATCAAAACCAAGCGCGGCGTGATCAAACCCCGCACGCCTAATCAGGCGCAGTACATTGCCAATATTTTTGCCCATGATATTACGTTTGGCATTGGCCCGGCAGGTACCGGTAAAACCTATCTTGCCGTCGCCGCCGCGGTTGATGCGCTGGAACGTCAGGAAATACGGCGTATTCTGCTGACGCGTCCGGCGGTCGAAGCGGGTGAAAAACTGGGCTTTTTACCCGGCGATCTGAGTCAGAAAGTCGATCCTTACCTGCGCCCGCTTTACGATGCGCTATTTGAGATGCTGGGCTTTGAGCGAGTTGAAAAATTGATGGAGCGCAACGTGATCGAAGTGGCTCCGCTGGCCTATATGCGCGGCCGTACGCTGAACGATGCCTTTATCATCCTGGATGAAAGTCAGAACACCACCATCGAGCAGATGAAAATGTTTCTGACGCGCATTGGCTTCAACTCCAAAGCGGTTATCACCGGCGACGTTACGCAGATTGACCTGCCAAAACATACTAAGTCAGGCTTGCGTCATGCTATTGAAGTACTCTCCGAGGTTGAAGAGCTAAGCTTTAACTTCTTCCACAGTGAAGACGTGGTTCGTCATCCAGTGGTTGCGCGTATCGTGACGGCTTATGAAGCCTGGGAAGAAGCAGACCAGAAGCGACGCGATCAACAAACCGAAGAGCGCAAGCGTGAGGCGCTGGCAGCGCAGGCTGCTGCGCAGGAGCCAAAATGAGTGAAGTGATTCTTGATCTGCAACAGGCCTGTGAATCTGACGTCGGCCTGCCGCCAGAATCTGATTTTCAGCGCTGGCTGGAGGCGGTTCTGCCGCAGTTTCAGGAGGAGAGCGAAGTGACGATCCGCCTCGTCGATGAGGCGGAAAGCCAACAGCTCAACCATACTTATCGCGGTAAAGAAAAGCCCACCAATGTGCTCTCTTTTCCCTTTGAAGCCCCGCCTGGCATAGAGTTACCTCTGCTGGGCGACCTGATTATTTGTCGTCAGGTGGTTGAGCGTGAGGCGGTCGAGCAGGAAAAATCACTGGAAGCCCACTGGGCGCATATGGTCATCCACGGCAGTTTGCATCTGCTTGGCTACGACCATATCGAAGATGATGAAGCGGAAGAGATGGAAGGCATCGAGACAGAGATAATGCTTGCTCTTGGTTATCCTGACCCGTACATTTCGGAGAAAGAAGCGCCCTGAGCGGCGTGAGTAACAGCAATTCCCATCTGCCAGCATGACGCTGGCAGCCCAATCCGCAGTAGAGAGACCTGAACGTAAACGCCATGAGCGATGACCATTCACAAAATAGCGACAGCCCCAGTAGTAAAAAGGGATTTTTTTCCCTGATCCTCAACCAGCTTTTTCACGGCGAGCCAAAAAACCGTGAGGATTTACTGGAACTTATCCGCGATTCCGAACAAAACGAATTGATCGATCAGGATACCCGCGACATGCTGGAAGGCGTCATGGATATCGCGGAACAACGCGTGCGTGACATCATGATTCCACGTTCACAAATGATTACCCTCAAGCGGAATCAGACGCTGGAAGAGTGCCTCGATGTCATTATCGAATCCGCGCATTCCCGCTTCCCGGTGATCAGTGAAGATAAAGATCATGTCGAAGGCATTCTGATGGCAAAAGATTTACTGCCTTTTATGAGCAGCGGATCTGAACCCTTCAGCATGGAAAAAGTGTTACGTTCTGCGGTAGTGGTGCCGGAAAGCAAGCGGGTTGACCGCATGCTGAAGGAGTTCCGCTCGCAGCGCTATCACATGGCTATCGTGATCGATGAGTTTGGCGGCGTCTCGGGTCTGGTGACCATTGAAGATATCCTCGAGTTGATTGTTGGCGAGATTGAAGATGAATATGACGATGAAGAAGATCGTGATATCCGTCAGCTCAGCAAGCACACCTATACCATTCGCGCGTTAACGCCGATTGAAGATTTCAATGAGGTGTTCGAAACCAGCTTCAGCGATGAAGAAGTGGATACGATTGGCGGCCTCGTCATGCAGGCGTTTGGTCATCTTCCCGCTCGCGGTGAAAGCATTACCATCGATGGTTACCATTTTAAAGTTGCGATGGCCGACAGCCGCCGTATCATCCAGGTCCATGTAAAAATTCCGGAAAATTCGGCTCAACCTCAACTGGATGAATAACAGCGTTATGGTTATTGCCTCTGTCCTGCAACGCCAGCGGGTTCGCCTGTTGCTGGCGTTACTTTCGGGTGCCGTTGGCACCCTTGCTTTTTCTCCTTATGACTTCTGGCCAGCGGCACTTTTTTCGCTGTTTGGTCTGCAGGCGCTAATCCTTAATCGCACCACGCCACAGGCCAGCGCCCTTGGCTTTGCCTGGGGATTTGGCCTTTTTGGTAGCGGCATTAACTGGGTTTACGTCAGCATCGCCACCTTTGGTGGTATGCCTGGCGCTGTAAACGTCTTTCTGGTGATCCTGCTGGCCGCCTATTTGGCCATCTATCCCGCGCTGTTTGCCGCCCTGCTTAATCGCCTGTTTCGTACCACAACCCTGCTACGCCTGGCGGTAGCGGCACCGGTTCTGTGGCAGATTACCGAGTTTTTGCGCGGCTGGATCCTCACCGGTTTTCCGTGGCTACAGTTTGGTTACAGTCAGATCAACGGCCCGTTAAAAGGCCTTGCGCCTGTGGCTGGTGTGGAGACCATCACCTTTGTCTTAATGATAGTGGCAGGATTAGCGGTGTACGCCGTGATGCAGCGCCGTTGGCTACCTGCGATCGCCGCGCTGCTGTTGCTGGCGTTGCCGTGGCCACTACGCTTTATTCACTGGTATCAGCCTCTGCCCGATCGCAGCGTTGACGTTGCTATGGTGCAGGGAAATATTCCCCAGTCGCTGAAGTGGGATCCGCAGCAATTGATTAATACGCTGCGTATTTATACCGGACTTACCCAGCCGTTTATCGGCAAGGCGCCCATTATCATTTGGCCCGAGTCGGCGATTTCCGATTTAGAGGTCAACCAGCAGCCTTTCCTGCACAGCCTCGATACTGCGCTACGCAACGGCGGCAGCGGGCTAATCACCGGTATCGTGGATTCGCGGCTGGAGCAAAATCGCTATCACGATTACAACTCAATTATCGTGCTGGGCGGCGAGCAGGCTTACGATTATCAGAGCAGTAATCGCTACCAGAAAAACCATCTGGTGCCCTTTGGTGAGTTCGTACCACTGGAGAGCCTGTTGCGTCCTCTGGCGCCGTTCTTCGATCTGCCAATGTCCTCTTTCAGCCGGGGTGACTATGTTCAGCCACAGCTGAATGTGGCGGGCTATCATCTCACCGCGGCTATTTGCTATGAAATCGTGCTGGGACAACAGGTGCGCGACAATTTCCGTCCGGATACTAACTTCCTGCTTACCGTGTCAAATGATGCCTGGTTCGGCCATTCAATCGGGCCGTGGCAGCATTTTCAGATGGCCCGTATGCGCGCGCTGGAGCTGGGCCGCCCTCTGCTGCGCAGTACTAACAACGGCGTGACCGCAGTGGTGGATGCCAGCGGTGAGGTGCAAAGCATGATCCCGCAGTTTACGCGTCAGGTGCTGACCACCCGAGTCATGCCAACCAGCGGATTGACGCCTTATGCCCGCACAGGCAATACCACTATCTGGCTGATCACACTGGCTGGCGCCGTAATAGCGCTTATTCGCCGCTTCTCACAACGCCGTTAATGCTTTGGGGGCCCTTGCGGCCCCTTTTTTCCACTGCCTCTTCCGCGCTCGCTTCAGCATTCTTCTCAATATTGGCATAACGCTTGCTTATCCTTTTATCGGAATAGTTAACGAAACAGTAATGCTGAGAAATATCCTGGCTAACCGCACCAGAAAAGCACATTCCGCCGCCCTGAATTGGGGCAAGCGCGCAGATATGCCTTTTTTTGGTGCGGACTGGCTCTCAAAAAGCGAACAATTCTGTTTCGAGTCGTTAACAATCCGTTATGTTAAGGCTATTCAAAGCGCAAACCGCTTTGGGACGATAAGAAAAGCAGCAAGACGCAGCGCCTGACAGGCTCCCGACCATGCTGGTTTACGCATGGCACCGGCCTGACAACGCATGCATCACCACATCATAATCGGCGCAGGGCAACGTTTGCGTCACCATAGCGAAGGAGTTGTAACATGCAGATGCGCAAAGTGGCTTTATCCCTCTTGCTTATTACTACAGCAGCTGGAGCAGCCCAGGCGGAGGAGCTCACCGGCACGCTCAAGAAGATCAACGACAACGGCGTTATCGTTGTTGGCCATCGCGAATCTTCAGTTCCTTTTTCATATTATGACAACCAGCAAAAAGTCGTCGGTTACTCACAGGATTATTCCAACGCTATCGTTGAAGCGATCAAAACCAAACTGAACAAACCCGATCTGCAGGTCAAAATGCTGCCTATCACGTCGCAGAACCGTATTCCTCTGCTACAAAACGGCACCTACGATTACGAGTGCGGCTCAACCACTAACAACGTTGAGCGTCAGAAACAGGCCGCCTTTTCCAATACTATTTTTGTGATTGGCACCCGTCTGCTGGTGAAGAAAGGCAGTCCGATTAAAGACTTCAGCGATCTGAAAGGCAAAACGGTGGTGGTCACTTCGGGCACGACCTCGGAAGTGCTGCTGCACAAGCTGAACGATGAGCAAAAACTTGAACTGCGTATTATCAGCGCCAAAGATCATGGCGACTCATTCCGTACGCTGGAAACCGGCCGCGCTGTCGCCTTTATGATGGATGATGCACTGCTGGCTGGCGAACGCGCCAAAGCCAAGAAGCCGGATAACTGGGAAATTGTTGGCACGCCGCAGTCGAAAGAAGCTTACGGCTGTATGCTACGTAAAGACGATCCGGCGTTTAAAACCTTAGTGGATGAAACCATTGCCAAAGCGCAGACCTCGGGTCAGGCAGAGAAATGGTTTGATAAGTGGTTTAAGCAGCCGATTCCACCTAAAAACTTAAACATGAGCTTTGCGCTGTCGGATGACATGAAAACGCTGTTCAAAACGCCGAATGACAAAGCGTTAAACTAATCAGAAAAACAAGGGCAGCCCGCTGCCCTCTCGATTGCTGTAAAGAAGCATGGACAGACAGAGCGCCGGTCAGTCGTTCCCTGACGGGCGTTAACCACAAGCTTCACATCAATCTTCAGGGTAGCCTCGCTACCCTTTTTTACCGGAGTTTGTTATGGGTATTGATTGGAACTGGGGCATATTTCTTGAACAGGCTCCGTTCGGAAACACCACCTATCTCGGCTGGCTATGGTCGGGGTTTCAGGTCACCATTGCGGTATCGATTTGTGCCTGGGTGATCGCCTTTTTTATCGGTTCGCTGTTCGGAATTCTGCGCACCGTACCTAACCGCTTTCTTTCCGCTATTGGCACCTGCTACGTCGAGCTTTTCCGTAATATCCCGCTGATTGTGCAGTTCTTTTTCTGGTATCTGGTGGCACCGGAGCTGGTCGGTGAAGATCTGGGCATGTGGTACAAATCCGAGCTCGATCCCAACATTCAGTTCTTTCTCTCCTCGATGATTTGCCTTGGGCTGTTTACCGCTGCACGCGTGTGCGAGCAGGTCAGAGCCGGCATTCAGTCGCTGCCCAGCGGCCAAAAAAATGCCGGGCTGGCGATGGGATTAACGTTGCCGCAAACCTACCGCTACGTGCTGCTGCCCAATGCTTATCGCGTGGTTGTGCCGCCGTTGACCTCGGAAATGCTTAACCTGGTTAAAAACTCCGCCATCGCCTCCACCATTGGCCTGGTCGATATGGCCGCGCAGGCAGGAAAGCTGCTCGATTATTCCGCGCACGCCTATGAATCCTTCACCGCGATTACGCTGGCCTATATCGCCATCAATATGGTGATCATGTTCATTATGAGTTTGGTTGAGCGCAAGATTCGATTGCCGGGCGCGGCAGGGAGTAAATAATGTACGAGTTTGACTGGAGTTCCATTGTTCCCAGCCTGCCCTATTTGCTGAACGGTTTAGCGATCACGCTGAAAATCACCGTTACGGCGATCGTATTTGGCATTGTCTGGGGCACGCTGCTGGCGGTCATGCGCCTGTCTACGTTCAAACCGATCAGCTGGTTTGCCAAACTGTATGTCAACCTGTTCCGCTCAGTGCCGCTGGTGATGGTGCTGCTGTGGTTTTACCTGGTGGTGCCAAGCTTTTTACAACAGGTGTTGGGCCTGTCACCGAAGGCTGATATTCGTCTGATTTCCGCCATGGTAGCGTTTTCGTTGTTTGAAGCCGCCTACTATTCCGAGATTATTCGCGCCGGTATCCAGAGCGTGGCGCGCGGTCAGGGCAATGCGGCACTGGCGCTCGGCATGACACACTGGCAATCGATGAAACTCATTATTTTACCGCAGGCGTTCCGGGCGATGGTGCCGCTGTTACTGACGCAGGGCATCGTGCTGTTTCAGGACACTTCGCTGGTCTATGTGCTCAGCCTTGCGGATTTCTTCCGCACCGCCTCGTCTATCGGCGAACGCGATGGTACCCAGGTAGAAATGGTGCTGTTTGCGGGCCTGGTTTACTTTGTGATCAGCCTCAGCGCCTCGCTGTTGGTGAGCTATTTGAAAAAAAGAAGGACAGTGTAAATGATTACCCTGAAGAATGTTTCGAAGTGGTATGGTCACTTTCAGGTGCTAACCGACTGCTCAACCGAGGTAAAAAAAGGCGAAGTGGTGGTGGTTTGCGGTCCGTCAGGATCGGGTAAATCAACGCTGATCAAAACGGTCAACGGGCTGGAGCCCATCCAAAAAGGCGTCATCGACGTCAATGGTATTCAGCTGACCGATAAGAAAACCAATCTGGCGCAGCTGCGTGCCAAAGTCGGCATGGTGTTCCAGCACTTTGAGCTGTTTCCGCATTTAACTATTCTGGAAAACCTGACGCTGGCGCAGGTAAAAGTGCTGAAGCGTGATAAAGCTGCCGCACAGGAAAAAGGCCTCAAGCTGCTGGCACGTGTGGGATTAACCGCGCATGCCAACAAGAATCCAGGTCAGCTGTCGGGCGGCCAGCAGCAGCGTGTGGCGATTGCGCGTGCGTTGTGTATGGATCCGGTGGCGATGCTGTTTGATGAACCGACCTCCGCGCTGGATCCGGAAATGATCAATGAGGTGCTTGATGTGATGGTTGAGCTGGCGCACGAAGGCATGACCATGATGGTGGTAACCCATGAAATGGGCTTTGCGCGCAAGGTAGCGAATCGGGTGATCTTCATGGACGAAGGCAAAATCATTGAAGATTCACCTAAAGATGCCTTTTTTAACAATCCGCAGTCAGATCGGGCAAAAGATTTCCTCGCCAAGATTCTGCACTGATAAATCTGCATCAATGAAATCAATGAAAAAGGGGCGAAGCACCGCTTCGCCTTTTCACTCAGGGCTCAAACGGCTGCCGTTGAAACTGATCGTGACCACACTCTGCACAGCGCGTCAGGGTTTCAGGCGTATAGATAGCGCGGGTGAAATGGCATTTCTCACACACTAAATTACCCAATCCCACCACCTCGCCGCTTTGATAGACGCCGTGATGATGCAGATCCTGGAACACCTCGCGCCACTCAAGCTGACTTTTGTCGGTAATGTCTGCCAGTTCCTTCCAGATGCTTTCTCTGATTACGCGCATGAACACGCTGTCGCTGGCGGGCGATTCCGTCTTCTGATAGCTGCGGGCAAACTCGCCTAAATCTCGGCGCACCGCGCGCGTGACCTCATCAACCTGTTCCGGTGTGAGTTCACCACGTGATAAAAGCTGGTCATGCGCATCGCTAACCAGTGCATCCACATCACGATCGCCCTGATGCAAGCGCTCGGTTAATGAGGCCAACAGATCGCGATAGGTTTGCGCAACCTTATTCATTTTATTGCTCCTTTTAGCCCATAAGTGACCTATTAAGAATAGCGCGTCTGGTAAATTTGCCGTGTCGTTCGTCAGGGGAGAATCAAATATTGCTGTGCGGCTTCCAGCTTAATGAGAAATGCGCCGGGCCCTTCCCTGAAGTGTTGTTGCTGCCAGGCCTTATCGGCTATGCTATGCGGATCTAAATGAGACGATTTAAGCTTCGCGCTATTCACAAAGGACTCCCGGCTGCCATGCAAGAGCAATTCCGCCCTGAAGAGATAGAATCCCACGTCCAGCAATACTGGCACGAAAATCAAACTTTCAAAGTGACCGAACAGGAAGGCAAAGAGAAATATTACTGCCTTTCCATGCTGCCCTATCCTTCTGGCCGCCTACACATGGGACACGTGCGTAACTACACCATTGGTGATGTGATCGCCCGTTATCAGCGCATGCTGGGTAAAAATGTGCTGCAGCCAATCGGCTGGGACGCATTCGGCCTGCCAGCGGAAGGTGCTGCGGTGAAAAACAATACTGCACCAGCGCCCTGGACCTACGACAACATCGAGTACATGAAAAACCAGCTGAAGCTGCTGGGTTTTGGTTATGACTGGAGCCGCGAGTTGGCTACCTGTCAGCCAGAATACTATCGCTGGGAACAGTGGTTCTTCACCAAGCTCTATGAGAAAGGCCTGGTCTACAAAAAGACCTCGGCGGTGAACTGGTGTCCAAACGACCAGACCGTGCTGGCCAATGAGCAGGTGATCGATGGCTGCTGCTGGCGCTGTGATACCAAAGTGGAGCGCAAAGAGATTCCACAGTGGTTTATTAAAATCACCGATTATGCAGAAGAGTTGCTCAACGATCTCGATAAGCTGGAAGAGTGGCCTGAGCAGGTCAAAACCATGCAGCGCAACTGGATTGGCCGCTCTGAAGGGGTTGAAATCACCTTTAAGGTTGCGGAAAGCGAAGAGACCGTCACCGTGTATACCACGCGCCCGGATACCTTCATGGGCGCAACTTACGTTGCCGTAGCCGCGGGTCATCCGCTGGCGACTCAGGCCTCTGTGAATAATCCCGCGCTGGCTGATTTCATCGCCGAGTGCCGCAACACCAAAATGGCTGAAGCGGACATGGCGACCATGGAGAAGAAAGGCATGGCAACCGGCCTGCACGCCATCCATCCGCTAAGCGGTGAAAATGTGCCTGTCTGGGTGGCTAACTTTGTGCTGATGGAATACGGCACCGGCGCGGTAATGGCAGTACCGGCGCATGACCAGCGTGACTGGGAATTCGCCACTAAATATGACCTGCAAATCAAACCGGTCGTGTTGAATCTTGACGGCAGCGCGCCGGACATCAGCGCAGCGGCCATGACCGAAAAAGGTACGCTGTTCAACTCAGGTGAGTTCGACGGGCTGGATCACGCCGCAGGCTTTGATGCTATCGCTACGGCGCTGGCTAATAAAGGCGTCGGCGAGCGCAAAGTGAATTACCGTCTGCGTGACTGGGGTGTATCGCGCCAGCGTTACTGGGGCGCACCGATTCCAATGGTCACGCTGGAAGATGGCACCGTGATTCCAACACCAGAAGATCAGCTGCCGGTTATTCTGCCGGAAGATGTGGTCATGGATGGTATCACCAGCCCGATTAAAGCCGATCCTGAATGGGCTAAAACTACTGTTAATGGTCAGCCTGCGCTGCGTGAAACCGATACCTTTGACACCTTTATGGAGTCCTCCTGGTATTATGCGCGTTACACCTGCCCGGACTATGACAAGGGCATGCTGGATCCGGCAGCGGCTAACTATTGGCTGCCAGTGGATCAGTACGTGGGCGGTATTGAACACGCCATCATGCACCTGATGTACTTCCGTTTTTATCACAAGCTGCTGCGTGATGCTGGCCTGGTGACCTCTGACGAGCCGGCAAAGCGCCTGCTGTGTCAGGGCATGGTGCTGGCGGATGCCTTCTATTACGTTGGCGTAAACGGTGAACGTAACTGGGTTTCTCCGGTTGACGTTACCGTTGAGCGTGACGAGAAAGGCCGTATCACTAAAGCCAGCGATGCCGCCGGTCATGAGCTGATCTACGCGGGCATGAGCAAAATGTCGAAGTCGAAAAACAACGGCATCGATCCGCAGGTCATGGTTGAGCGTTACGGCGCCGATACCGTGCGCCTGTTCATGATGTTTGCCTCACCGGCAGATATGACGCTGGAGTGGCAGGAGTCCGGCGTAGAAGGGGCAAACCGCTTCCTGAAGCGCGTCTGGAAACTCGCTTTTGAACACACCGCTCAAGGCGGCGTCAGCGAACTGAACATCGCCGCGCTGAATGATGATCAGAAATCACTGCGTCGCGATCTGCACAAAACCATCGCAAAAGTGGCGGATGATATCGGTCGTCGTCAGACCTTTAACACCGCTATTGCTGCCATTATGGAGCTGATGAACAAGCTGGCGCGCGCGCCGCAGGAAAATGATCAGGATCGTGCACTGATGCAGGAAGCGTTACTGGCGGTAACCCGTATGCTTTATCCTTTCACGCCGCATACCAGCTTTGTGCTGTGGCAGGCGTTGGGTGGCAGCGGCGATATCGACAATGCGCCATGGCCGCAGGCCGACGAATCCGCCATGGTAGAAGATACCGTGCTGGTGGTGGTGCAGGTGAACGGCAAGGTGCGCGGTAAAATTACCGTTGATGCCGCGGCTACGCAGGAGCAGGTTCAGGCGCGCGCGGCGGAAGAGCATCTGGTGGCAAAATATCTGGAAGGCGTCACCATCCGTAAAGTGATTTATATCCCAGGCAAACTGCTTAACCTGGTTGTGGGTTGAGTTCAGGAGGAAGTGTGCGACATCCGATTCTGAGTATGTTTCTGGGGCTGGCGGTGTTAATCACCGCCGGTTGCGGCTTTCATCCTCGCGGCACCACGCAGGTGCCGTCTGAAATGAAAACCCTCATCGTCGACAGTGGCGACCCGTATGGACCGCTGGCGCGTGCGGTACGCCAGCAGCTGCGTATCAACAACGTTAAAATTGTTGAGGACAGCAAGAAAAATCGTATCGATATTCCTTCGCTGCGTTTGCAGGGTGAAGTGCAGGGCCGCGACACCGCGACCGTTTTTCGTGATGGCAAAACGGCCGAGTACTCGCTGGTCATGACGTTGAATGCGCAGGTCTTGTTGCCCGGTAAGGGCATTTATCCAATAAGCACCACGGTCTATCGTTCTTTCTTCGATAACCCGCAGGCGGCGCTGGCTAAAGATACTGAGCAGGACATGATCGTGCAGGAGATGCGTCAGCGTGCAGCCGAGCAACTGGTGCGCAAGCTGCTGACGGTTCATGCGGCACAGCAGAACAACAAAGCGACCCTGCCGGAGCCGGAGATCATTGAGCCCGGCAGCGGATCGGCAGAAGTGCCCTCTTCTTCGGCAACCAGCCTGCAATGATCAGGATTTATCCTGAGCAACTTGGCGCGCAGCTCCGTGAGGGGCTGCGCGCCTGTTATTTCCTGCTGGGCAATGAGCCGCTTTTGCTGCAGGAAAGTCAGGATGCCATACGCTCTGCAGCACATCAGCAGGAATTTACTGAACATCTCAGCATGCCGCTGGATGCCAGCACCGACTGGGAAACCATTTTCAGCGTATGCCAGGCGTTAAGCCTGTTCGCAACGCGGCAAACCCTGACCTTAACTTTGCCAGATAACGGCCCTAATGCCGCTATCGCCGAACAGTTACTGAAACTCAGCACGCTGCTGCACGACGACATTTTGCTGATCGTGCGCGGTCATCGGCTGACCAAAGCTCAGGAAAATGCCGCCTGGTTTAAAGCATTAAGCAGCAATGCGGTGCTGGTTCCCTGCCAGACGCCGGAACAGGCTCAGCTGCCGCGCTGGATCGCCAGCCGCGCCAAAGCGATGCAACTGACCATTGACGACCCTTCGGTTCAGCTGTTGGCTTATTGCTATGAAGGCAATCTGCTGGCGTTGTCGCAGGCGCTACAACGTCTGTCGCTGCTGTGGCCCGATGGCAAACTGACACTGCCTCGTGTCGAGCAGGCGGTCAATGATGCAGCACATTTCACGCCGTTTCACTGGGTTGATGCGCTGCTGGCCGGTAAAAGCAAACGCGCGCTGCATATTTTGCAGCAGCTGCGCAGTGAAGATGGCGAACCGGTAATTTTGTTACGTACCGTGCAACGCGATCTCATGACGCTGTTAACGCTGCAGCGTAACGTTAACAATCAGCCGTTGCGCACGCAGCTTGATCAACTGCGCGTCTGGCAAAATCGACGCCAGCTGTTTACCGACGCGCTGCAACGTTTGAATCTGCAGCGCCTGCATCAGGCGATCTCCCTGCTGACGCAGATGGAGATTACGTTGAAGCAGGATTACGGCCAGTCGCTCTGGTCACAGCTGGAGACGCTTTCGCTGATGTTATGTCATCCTCAATTTCCAGCGGCGTTCGCCAGTGAATAGTCCGGCGCTGCAGGCGCTGTTTGGCGGCACCTTTGATCCCATCCATTATGGTCATCTGCGCCCGGTCGAGGCGCTGGCTCGCCAGATCGGGTTACAGCAGGTCACGCTGCTGCCCAATAATGTTCCGCCGCACAAACCGCAGCCGGAAGCGAGCGCAGCTCAGCGGGTAGCGATGATTGAACAGGCAATCGCCGATCGTCCCCTGTTCAACATCGATCTGCGCGAATTGCAGCGACAAACGCCCTCTTACACCGTGGAAACCCTGCGCGGATTACGCGCTGAACGTGGCCCACAGCAACCGGTAGGATTCATTATCGGTCAGGATTCCTTGCTGACGCTGCACCACTGGCATCAGTGGCAGGAACTGCTGGAATTGTGCCACCTGTTGGTGTGTAAAAGGCCCGGCTATCCGGCTGAGATGGCCAATGAAGAGATGCAGAACTGGCTCGACCGCCATGTTTGCCGCGACACGGCGCGCTTTCACCAGCAGCCGCACGGCTTAATTTATCTGGCCGATACGCCGATGATAAATATTTCCGCCACCGAAATCCGTCAACGATATTTACAAAAACAATCCTGCAGCGATCTGCTGCCCGACGCGGTTATCGATTATATTAGCCATGCTGGCTTGTATCGCGGCTAAGGCACGCATGATATACTACGCCGCTTAATTTTCGGCAAGGCGCCGGGCTGCGCAACGCGGGTTCACCTCTGCGGCAACAGCCGTTTATCATCTGCGCCCGCCACTCCCACTAATCTGATGTTATCGAAGGGGAACCTTTTGCAAGGTAAATCACTCCAAGAGTTCGTTATTGATAAGATTGATGATCTTAAAGGTCAGGATATCGTTTCACTGGATGTGCAGGGTAAATCCAGCATCACCGACTGCATGATTATCTGCACCGGTACGTCCACTCGTCATGTTATGTCTATTGCCGACCATGTGGTGCAGGAATCACGCGCCGCGGGTCTGATTCCATTAGGTATTGATGGTAAGAACACCGCTGACTGGGTCGTGGTCGATCTGGGCGAAGTGATTGTTCACGTTATGCAGGAAGAGAGCCGTGTTCTGTATGAGCTGGAAAAACTCTGGAGCTAAGCGGTGAAATTGCAGCTGGTTGCCGTTGGCACCAAAATGCCGGATTGGGTACAAACCGGCTTTATGGAGTACTTGCGTCGTTTCCCGAAGGATATGCCGTTCGAGCTGATCGAGGTCACGGCGGGTAAACGCGGCAAAAATGCTGATATCAAACGCATTCTGGAAAAAGAAGGCGAAGCGATGTTGGCGGCGGTCGGCAAAGGCAATCGCATTGTGACGCTTGATATACCGGGTCAGCCGTGGGAAACGCCACAGCTTGCTCAGCAACTTGAACGCTGGAAACAGGACGGACGTGATGTCAGCCTGCTTATCGGCGGTCCGGAAGGACTGGCTCCCGCCTGTAAAGCCGCAGCGGAGCAGAGCTGGTCACTCTCAGCCCTCACCTTGCCTCATCCGCTGGTGCGCGTGTTGGTGGCAGAGAGTTTATACCGTGCATGGAGTATCACGACCAATCATCCTTATCACCGTGAATAAACCACAGAGCTAACCGGACAACTCAAGCAGCGGATGAAATTACAACGTAACTCATTTCGAGATTATACCGGCGAGCAAACCCTGTTTGTGCGCCGTGCGCTGATCGCATTTTTTGGCATTCTCCTCCTCTCCAGCATTCTGGTGGTTAACCTTTACCACCTGCAGATCCTGCGCTTCGAAGATTACAGTACGCGCTCCAATGAGAACCGTATCAAGCTGGTGCCAGTGGCGCCGAGCCGCGGTATTATTTACGATCGCGCCGGCACGCCGCTGGCGCTGAATCGCACGATCTATCAGGCCGAACTGGTGCCGGAAAAGGTCGATAATTTGCAGCAGACGCTACAGGCGCTGCGTCCGGTGCTTGATCTCACCGATGACGATCTTGATGCGTTTGAGAAAGAGCGCAAGCGCTCACGCCGCTTTACCTCAATTGCATTAAAGACCGGGCTGAACGATGTGCAGGTCGCGCGTTTTGCTGTTAATCAGTACCGCTTTCCTGGCGTTGAGGTCAAAGGTTATCAGCGCCGTTATTACCCTTACGGTCCGACGTTAACCCACGTGGTGGGCTACGTATCCAAAATAAATGACCGCGACGTCGCGCGCCTCGATAAAGAGGGGCTGTGGCCTAACTACGCCGCGACTCACGATATCGGTAAACTCGGTATCGAAAACTTTTATGAAAATGTCCTGCATGGCAAAACCGGCTATGAAGAGGTTGAAGTCAACAACCGCGGGCGCGTGATCCGCCAGTTGCATGAACAGTCGCCTCAGGCGGGCCGTGATATCTGGCTGACTATCGATCTCAAGCTACAGCAATATATCGAAACGCTGCTGGCCGGCAGCCGGGCGGCGGTCGTGGTTTCGGATCCGCGTACCGGCGAACTGCTGGCACTGGTCTCGACCCCGAGCTACGACGCCAACCTGTTTGTTGACGGCATATCCAGCAAGGATTACAAGGCGCTGCTCAGCGATGAAAACCGCCCACTTTACAACCGCGCTATTCAGGCGGCCTATCCGCCCGCCTCAACCGTTAAGCCCTACGTTGCTGTTTCAGCGCTCAGCGCTGGCGTTATCAACCGCAATACCAGTCTGTTTGATCCGGGCTGGTGGCAGCTGCCGGGTTCTGAAAAGCGTTACCGTGACTGGAAAAAGTGGGGCCACGGCCGGCTGAACGTCACCAGGTCGCTGGAAGAGTCAGCGGACACCTTCTTCTATCAGGTCGCCTATGACATGGGCATCGATCGCCTGGGCGAATGGATGAACAAGTTCGGCTATGGCGAGCGCACCGGCGTCGATTTGCCGCAGGAAAATCCCGGCAACATGCCGACCCGCGAATGGAAGCAGAAGCGGTTTAAAAAGCCATGGTATCAGGGCGACACTATTCCGGTCGGCATCGGCCAGGGTTACTGGACCGCTACGCCGCTGCAGATGAACAAAGCGATGATGATTCTGATTAACGATGGCCAGGTGAAGGTACCGCATTTGCTGCGCGCCACCCGCGAGAATAATCGACTGGTTCCCTGGCGTCAGCCGCCGGGTCAGCCAATCGCCGATATTCACTCCGGCTACTGGGAAATTGCCAAAGATGGCATGTATGGCGTTGCCAACCGCGCCAACGGCACGGCGCACAAAAGCTTTGCCGATGCGCCTTACAAAATTGCTGCCAAATCGGGAACGGCGCAGGTCTTTGGCCTGAAAGAAAACGAAACCTATAACGCCCACAAAATTGCCGAGCGCCTGCGCGATCACAAACTGATGACCGCCTTTGCCCCTTATGACAAACCGCGCGTTGCGGTAACGATTATTCTGGAGAACGGCGGCGCAGGTCCGGCGGTGGGAACCGTGATGCGTCAAATCCTCGATCATATTATGTTAGGCGACAATAACACCGTGCTGCCCGACGCCGCGCCGGTGCCACCCGGTTACGAAGGTGAATAATCATGTCCATGAGCGATAGTCCGCAAAAAAGATCGATCTGGACGCGTCTCCATATCGATCCCATTTTCTTAGTCATTATTTCCGGGCTGCTGATCTACAGCGCCTTTGTGATGTGGAGCGCCAGCGGCCAGGACCCGGGTATGATGGAGCGCAAAATCGGCCAGATTCTGATGGGGCTGGTGGTGATGATTACGCTGGCTCAGGTGCCGCCGCGCGTCTATGAAGGCTGGGCACCCTATCTCTATGTCGTCTGTGTCATCTTACTGGTGGCGGTTGACGCCTTCGGCCAAATCAGTAAAGGCGCGCAGCGCTGGCTCGATCTCGGCGTGGTGCGCTTTCAGCCGTCGGAGATCGCTAAAATCGCCGTACCTTTGATGGTGGCGCGCTTTATTAACCGTGACGTCTGTCCGCCTACGCTGAAAAACACCGGCATCGCACTGATACTGATTTTTTTACCCACGCTGCTGGTGGCTGCGCAGCCCGATCTCGGCACCTCTATTTTGATCGCTGCATCCGGACTGTTCGTGCTGTTCCTGTCAGGCATGAGCTGGAAGTTGATTGGCGTGGCGGTGCTGCTGGTTGCCGCCTTTATTCCGGTGCTCTGGTTCTTCCTGATGCACGATTATCAGCGCGACCGCGTCATGATGCTGCTCGATCCCGAGAGCGATCCGCTGGGTGCCGGTTATCACATTATTCAGTCAAAAATCGCCATTGGTTCCGGTGGTCTGCGCGGCAAAGGCTGGCTGCATGGCACCCAGTCACAGCTGGAGTTTTTGCCGGAACGCCACACCGACTTTATCTTCGCGGTA
This sequence comes from Duffyella sp. Ts4, assembly GCF_051851875.1. NCBI lineage: Bacteria > Pseudomonadati > Pseudomonadota > Gammaproteobacteria > Enterobacterales > Erwiniaceae > Duffyella > Duffyella sp. Ts4. The sequence goes on from NZ_JBLYPN010000006.1 coordinate 20,114, forward strand.
CTGGCTGAAGAGCTGGGCCTGGTGGGCGTGCTGATTCTGCTGGCCCTGTATCTGCTGGTGATCATTCGAGGCCTGATGATTGCAGCTAAAGCGCAAACCACCTTTGGCCGCGTGATGGCGGGTGGCCTGATGCTGATTTTATTCGTTTATGTCTTTGTTAACATCGGCATGGTTAGTGGTATCTTACCGGTAGTTGGCGTGCCGTTGCCGTTAGTCAGCTACGGCGGTTCAGCGTTGATTGTGCTTATGGCGGGATTTGGCATTGTGATGTCGATCCACACTCATCGAAAAATGTTATCGAAAAGCGTTTAAGAGGCTTCACACATGCGTAAGGACTGGCTTTGGATTGGCGTGGCTTCACTGTTGCTGGCCGCCTGTAGCACCAACGATCAACAGGCACCGATTTCATCGCAACAGCCTGCCGCTTACAACGGACCGGTGGTGGAAATCGGCGGCGTTGAGCCGCGTTATGAACCTGTGAATCCGGCCACCAGCCAGGATTACAGCGTCAACGGCAAAAACTACCGTATCGTTAAGGATCCGTCGAATTACAGCGAAACGGGCCTTGCCAGCTGGTACGGCGAGGAAGCCAACGGCACGCGTACCGCCTCGGGAGAGAACTTTGATCCTGAAGCCCTTACCGCAGCGCATCCCACGCTACCCATCCCCAGCTACGTTCGCGTGACCAATATCGCTAACGGTCGCCAAATCGTGGTCCGCATTAACGACCGCGGTCCTTATAAGCCAGGCCGTATTATCGATCTGTCGCGGGCGGCAGGCGATCGCCTGAACATCTCCAATAACAGCAAGGTGCGCATTGATTTCATTAATGTGGCGCCAGACGGCACGCTTTCCGGTCCCGGCACCATTGGTACTCGCGTCGCTAAACAGAGTTACGCCCTGCCCGCACGTCCGGATATCGCTGGCGGCGGCATGACGGTGCTCGGCACGCCATCAGCACCTGCGCCGGAGATGAACCAGGGTGAGAGCCATCCGGTTGACAACAGCACGCTAAACAGCGAAAGCGATGTGGGCGCACCGGTGCGCAGCAGCGGTTTCCTTGGTGCACCACAGCCGCTGCCCGGCGGCGTGCTGGAAAGCAACGAGCCTGCGCCTGCTGCTCCGGCTATGACTCAGCCCGCTCCCCCTGCCGCTGCCAGTGCCACAACGGCGCATCCGGCGGTCGGTTATGTTGTGCAGGTCGGCGCGGTGAAAGATGGTGCGCGGGCCAGGCAACTTATGGAGACGCTGAGTCAGCGGTTTGGTGTGCCCGGCGCCGTTGAATGGGCAGACAATGTTGCCCGTATTCAGCTTGGTGGCTTCAAAAGCCGCGCGGAAGCAGTAGCCCTGCAGCAGCGCCTGAAAAGCGAAGCGCAAATTGATGGCTTTATTACCAGCGCCCGCCACGAATTGTAAGCACTGAGCAATGTCTGCTCACAATGGAATGGCGAGACAGGATGCCGGTAAAACCGGCATTTGTTATAGTAAGCCACTTTTTTAAACCTAACCCCATGGATGCCGTCGTCCCACACATGAACACTTTGAAACCTGCTTCTCTCTTTAAACGTTTATCAGTGGGATCGTTGATCGCACTTAGCCTTAGCCATTTTGCCCTGGCTGAAGATGTTAATCTGAAAACGATGATTCCCGGCGTACCCGATATTGATGCCGAAGCCTATGTGCTGATCGACTACAACTCAGGCAAAGTGCTGGCCGAGAAAAATGCCGATGCGCGCCGCGATCCTGCCAGCCTGACCAAAATGATGACCAGCTACGTTATCGGCCAGGCGGTGAAAGCGGGCAAAATCCATCAGGACGATATGGTCACCGTGGGTCAGGATGCGTGGGCGACCGGCAATCCGGTGTTTAAAGGCTCATCGCTGATGTTCCTGAAGCCAGGCGATCGCGTGCCGGTCTCCCAGTTGACGCGCGGTATCGTGCTGCAGTCAGGTAACGACGCCTGCGTGGCAATGGCCGATTATGTTGCCGGCAGCCAGGATGCGTTTGTGGGTCTGATGAACAACTACGTTAAAGCGCTTGGCCTGCAGAATACCCATTTCCAGACGGTGCACGGTCTGGATGCCGATGGTCAGTACAGCTCAGCGCGTGATATGGCGCTGATTGGCCAGGCGCTGATCCGTAACGTGCCAGAAGAGTATTCGGTCTACAAAGAGAAAGAATTTACCTTCAACAATATTCGTCAGACCAACCGTAACGGTTTGCTGTGGGATACCAGCCTCAACGTTGACGGCATCAAAACCGGCCATACCAGTGCGGCGGGTTACAATATTGTCGCTTCAGCAACCGAAGGTCAGATGCGTCTGATTTCAGCCGTACTGGGCGGGCGCACCTTTAAAGGGCGCGAAGTTGAGAGTAAAAAGCTGCTGACCTGGGGTTTCCGCTTCTTTGAAACCGTTGCGCCGCTGAAAGCCGGCAAAGAGTTCTCATCTGAGCCGGTGTGGTTTGGTAATCGCGATCGGGTTGAGTTGGGCGTGGATAAAGATGTTTATCTCACTATCCCCCGTGGCCGCATGAAAGATCTGAAAGCGAGCTATGTGCTGACCAACACTGAACTGCATGCGCCGCTGAAGAAAAATCAGGTAGTTGGCAGCATTAACTTCCAGCTGGATGGCAAAACCGTTGAGCAGCATCCGCTGGTGGTGTTGAATGAAGTGCCGGAAGGCGGCTTCCTTGGCCGTATCGTGGATTACATCAAACTGATGTTCCACCACTGGTTCGGTTAAGCCCGGCGCGGCGAGAGGCTTGAATTTCTCCCTCGCCGCCCTTATAACATCATTATCTCTCGCTCCCGCTTCGGCGGGAGCCTTTTTTGTGCACCGGAGTTATTATGAAAACCAATCTGAAAGAGCTGCTCGAATTTCCCTGCCCGTTTACCTACAAAGTAATGGGTCTGGCGCAACCGGAGCTGGTTGATCACGTGGTTGAAGTGGTGCAAAGGCATGCGCCTGGCGATTACTCGCCGGATGTGAAACCCAGCAGTAAAGGTAATTATCACTCGGTTTCTATTACCATTACCGCCACGCATATCGAGCAGGTTGAAATCCTGTATGAAGAGTTAGGTAACATCGAAATTGTTCGTATGGTGCTCTGACCTTGCCCGACGGCAAAGGGCGTTTGGTGTTGCCCTTTGCCAGCGTTATACTGCCCTTCTTGTGCCCTCAGCGGATAGCAGCTTTGCAATCAGATACTCTCATCATTCGCCAACTGGGTCTGCGCCCCTGGCATGACGTCTCGCAGGCCATGCATCAATTTACCGATACCCGTGACGCGACAACCGCCGATGAAATTTGGCTGGTGGAGCATCCGCCTATTTTCACGCAGGGGCAGGCAGGAAAAGCGGAACACGTGCTGGTGCCCGGTGATATCCCGGTAGTGCAGAGCGATCGCGGCGGCCAGGTAACCTATCACGGTCCCGGCCAGCAAATCATGTATGTGCTGCTGGATGTGAAGCGCCGTAAAACCGGCGTGCGTGAGCTGGTCACCGCGCTGGAACAGACGGTGGTAGAGACTCTCGCACACTATGATGTCAGCGCCAGCGCACGGGCCGATGCGCCGGGCGTTTATGTTGGCGAGAAGAAGATCTGCTCGCTTGGCCTGCGCATCCGCAAAGGCTGCTCTTTCCATGGTCTGGCGCTGAATATTGCCATGGATTTAGCCCCCTTCCAGCGCATTAATCCCTGCGGCTATGCCGGTATGCAGATGATGCAGTTGAGTGATGTTGCGCCCGGCGTAACGCCAGCCGACATTCAGCCACGCCTGATCGATGCCTTCTGCCAGCAGCTGGCCATCACCCGTTGCGAGTGGCGGTCGGCAGATGAACTGGATGTTCTGTGATTGTATGTGCTGTTTTACAAAATTGTAACGTTACCGCACATCAGCAGGCTGATAATTGCCCGGCAGAATGATATAATTTTTGCCAATTTATCAAATAAAGTTGATGGCGTGCTCGCTGACGCCGTTGAACCGTTATCCAAACCGGAACCGGCACATTTATGAGTAAACCAATTCAGATGGAACGCGGCGTCAAATATCGTGACGCAGACAAAATGGCGTTGATCCCGGTGAAAACCGTGGTGACCGAGCGTCAGGAGATCTTACGCAAGCCGGAGTGGATGAAGATTAAATTACCGGCCGATTCCAGTCGCATTCAGGGCATCAAAGCCGCAATGCGTAAAAATGGACTGCACTCGGTGTGTGAAGAAGCCTCCTGCCCTAACCTGGCAGAGTGTTTTAATCACGGCACGGCCACCTTTATGATTCTTGGCGCAATCTGTACCCGTCGCTGCCCTTTCTGTGACGTGGCCCACGGTCGTCCGGTGGCGCCGGATAGCAACGAGCCGGGCAAACTGGCACAAACCATTGCCGACATGGCGCTGCGTTATGTGGTTATCACCTCGGTGGATCGTGACGATCTGCGTGACGGTGGTGCACAGCACTTTGCCGACTGCATCACGGCCATTCGTGAAAAGAGTCCGACGATTAAGATTGAAACGCTGGTGCCTGACTTCCGTGGCCGTATGGATCGTGCCCTGGACATTTTAACCGCCACGCCGCCAGATGTGTTTAACCACAATCTGGAAAACGTGCCGCGCGTTTATCGTCAGGTGCGTCCGGGAGCTAACTACGACTGGTCTCTGAAGCTGCTGGAGCGTTTTAAAGAGGCGCATCCTGACATTCCTACCAAATCGGGTTTGATGGTTGGACTGGGCGAAACCAACGCTGAAATCGTTGAGGTGATGCGCGATCTGCGTCGCCACGGCGTTACGATGCTGACGCTGGGTCAATATCTGCAGCCAAGCCGTCACCACCTGCCGGTGCAGCGCTACGTTAGCCCTGCCGAATTCGACGAAATGAAAGAGGAAGCGATGGCGATGGGCTTTACCCATGCCGCCTGTGGCCCATTTGTTCGCTCTTCTTATCACGCCGATATGCAGGCCAAAGGGCTCGAAGTGAAGTAAACTTGCGCTCGATCAAAAAAGCAGCCTGCGGGCTGCTTTTTTTCGTTTAAGGCCCTCACTTTTTGGCCGCCTGTTAATGCTGAGTCAATTTTTAAGTGCCTTTGCACTTTTATTTTTTTATTAAGGTCAGCTATGCAAACACGCGCCAACTTATTGCCCGAGGCACCGCCAACACTATTGAATCCAGCTCGCCTGAATGTTGGCAGCGGGATTACCTCAGCAGAACAGATTGAGCAAATGCGCGAAAAGCTACTGCTCGAAAATACGTATCATCTTCACGCCAATCACGCCACCTGTGGCCTGGCTCTGATCGCCACTGCAGTGAGCATGCAGTATCTCTATCAGCATCAACCCGCCTTTATCGCGGAATGGCTGGCGCAGGAAGCGCTGCAGAAAGGCATATTTGATCATCAACTGGCGTCACTACCGCTGACAAGTGGCTTTCAGGAAAAAGCGGTATTGATGGATGATCTGTCATCATCAGTATCTTTAGTTGATTCTATGGAAGAGAGCTACCGTAGCATGACGATGAACAAAAATGATTTATCGTGGGCGAACACCAGTGAAGCACCGGCTTTTCAGGACGTTCACATCCATAACGCGCTGGCTGAACCGTTGCCACTACCCGCATCCACAATGGCCGCACTGACAGAAACAACTCAGCCAGCATCTGAATTACCTTTAGCAGAGGCTGTCGACTTTGCTCTTGATGCAGGCAATCATCCCCAGCTTCAGGGCATCGCTCCCGCGAACAGTCAGGTTGAAGTTTATATTAACAATCAGCTGGCTGGCGTTAGCGAAAGTAATGAGGGTGGCGTATGGGCATGGCGACATGATGCAGGATTAGCAAACGGCACTTATCAGCTTGATACCATAGCGATTGATCCCCAGGGACACGCCTGGTCCCTGACAGAGTCGTTAACTTTTACCGTCGATGTGATTGCTGAACAGTCCGAACTGTCGCTTGACGCGCTGCTCAGTCCAGCCAGCGAGTTAGATTTCAGCCTGCTGTTTCCGCAAGAAGATGAGACGATAACCGAAGAGATTACCCTGCAAATATTGCCGGAAGCCGATGCTATATGGACCGATTTGCTGCCGGCCGGGCCGACAGTGACCATGATGCCGTCGGGCAACAGAGAAATCGATCGCTGGAATCAGGATCTCGACCTGCTCGCCGGTTCGCAGCCATAAAAAAACGACGCCCTGGGAAACCCAGCGCGTCGTTACATTTATTTACAGAAAATCAGGATTCTTTATGCGTTACGCGCTCAGCGGCGGCGTCTTCTGCTGGCGTGCTTTTCGCGGTGGTACTGTCATCGCTCATCGCTTTTTTAAAGCCTTTAATGGCGGAGCCTAAATCGCCGCCCAGCGAGCGCAGTTTATTGGTGCCAAACAGCAGTACGATAAGCGCACCGATGATAAGCAACTTGGCAATGCTGATACCTTCCATAACTCTTAACCTCAGAATAAGCTGTTCTGCTTATATACGCCTTTCTGATTGCTCAATACAACAGCAATCTGTAACAGGGCGTGATAGTGGTCTGCTTCCGCGCCCGTAAACGACATTAGGGTAAAACGGCGCTATTTCTTAGCCTCCAGCTCAGGTTTAGCAAAGCGCCGATTTTCCAGCACCGGCAGCGCGCTGCGGGCCTCGGCAAGGCGAGACGCAGCAAGCTCAGCAAAAATAAGCCCCGGTGCTTCCGTGCCTCTGGCGACGATCACTCCCAGCGGATCGATGGCAAGACTGTTGCCGATATTCCGCGGCCCGCATTCCCCCACCGCAACCATAAACGCCGTATTCTCCAGCGCCCGTGCGCTGCACAGCACTTCCCAGTGGCGCTCCTTCAGCGGCCCTCGCACCCATGCGGCGGGCAGAACCAGCACTTCAGCGCCGTCGAGCACCAGACGTCGTGCCAGTTCAGGAAAGCGCACGTCATAGCAGGTCATCAATCCCACCTTCATGCCGGCAACCTCAATCAACGGCGGAATCTGCGTGCCTGGCATAACCCGACGTGATTCCTGCACGTTAAAGGCGTCGTAAAGATGCAGCTTATCGTAAGTGGCGATCACTTCACCGCCACGCAGGGCAACCAGAACGTTAAGCGCTTTGCGATCGGCCGTAGGCACATGCAGGGTAAAAACGGTGGTTAAAGCGTTGTCTTTGCTGGCCGCCCGCAGCGCGGTCATAAAGGGGCCATCCAGCGGTTGCGCGGCATTGATGACGTGGTCAGGATCGACGTTATCACGCGCCAGCACCGCTTCCGGCAGGACCAGCAGCGCAGCACCGCCTGCCAGCGCCTGCTGCATCAGGCCGATGCAGGTTGCCGCGTTGTCTTGCGGATCGCGGCTGACGGCAAACTGTCCCATAGCAATTTTCATGCTGTTGCCTCACTGTCCGACATTCAGCGGTTTGATGTGGTAGCGCGGTGACTCTTCATAGCCTTCCCGCAGATAAAACTGATTCGCTTTGTGTCGATGCGCGTTGCAGTGCACTTCCATGCGATCGCAACCGTGCCGGACGGCGATCTGTTCGGCGTGGGCCAGCAGCTGCTGTCCAAGCCCTCTACTGCGCTCACCTTCCGCTATACAGAAATAGCTAATACGCGCGAAGTCCCCGGCCAGCGCCAGCTGCGGAATAAAATGCAGTGAGATAAATCCCAGCACCGTGCCGCCCTCTTCCGCCACCAACAGCGTCTCTTTCTCGTCGGCGATCAGTTGACTCAGTCGCCGGGCCATAACGTCATCGGTGCTGCCGTAGCCCAGCTCACTGAGCAACGCGCTGAGCGCAAAACTGTCATTAACCTGTGCCGGACGAATATTCATGCCGCTTCCCCATGATGTCTCTTTCCGTCTAGTTATATAGCGTGCACATAATAAAAGCAGCAATCATTGCTGCTGGATGGAGGCCAGAACGTAAAAAGGTGAGAAATGTCACTGCGCTATGGCAGCTCACACAGAAAATTTAGCGAATTAATGCAGGGCAAGACGTGCAGTCAGGCTAATGAGTAAGATGATTTTCAGGCCAAAAAAAACCCGCCAAACGGCAGGTTTTTAGAATCTGTGCCAGAAGGTTATGCGCTGATAACGTTAGTGGCAGAAGGACCTTTCGGGCCATCAGTGATTTCAAACTCAACAGTCTGGCCTTCTGCCAGTGTTTTGAAACCGTTGCTCTGGATAGCAGAGAAGTGTACGAATACATCTTTGCTGCCATCTTCAGGAGTAATGAAACCGAATCCTTTAGATTCATTAAACCACTTAACGCTACCTTTAATCTTGGACATCTAAATTACCTTTACTTGAAAATGGACACTTAACTGTGTCGCTATTAAGTACAGCAATTGCGGTGACGTTTGTCCAGTGCCACTTACGTAAAAAGTGATAAATATCGATTTATTTTCATAAACGGGTATTTTATGTACGCGCTTTTAGCCCTGTTTATGCCTTGATTGCTGCGACTTTAACCACGCCTGCGATGTTAGTTGATTGTTATATTTATGTTTTATCATTAATACGCGCGCTTACTGGCTAAAAATAGAGAAAGTTGGCTCTGTAGCCGGGTAGCAGGCGGCTTTCTGCGGTTCTTGCGCAACAAAACTGCCGCCAGCGTTAACCTCATTACCTCTCTTCTCCCATGCGTGAGCTGCCGAGCCGGTAACAGAAACGCGCAAATTTCCTTTTTACAATCAGTCACTCATCCCATGCACAGGCATTTTCAGCATCGATGGGGTGAAAAAGACGAATTGATTTAGCGCAACAATTAATAAATAAAACTTACTTATGGCAGGAGGGTTTTGCTAAGATTTGTCTTATTACGAAGCAACAGGGAGGACGATGATGGTCATGAAGATCAGATGTACAGCATGCGGCAGCAGTAAATTTTCATTTACCCATTTTGGTAAACATCCGCAGGGTTTGCATGGCGCCTGCTGTGCAGTATGCCGTAAGCGACTCTGCTTACACGATCTACTGCCACAGACGCCAATCGATCCTGCTACTCGTGCGCTGATCGATCGTCAGAAAAGCCGATAGCGAAATGCGCTCCCAGTCAGGAGCGCCTGCTATCAGAAAATCAGCTTAAATACGCCGGTCAGCGTCAGCAGCCCCACAATGAAGATGATGGCAATGATCCACAGTAAAATTTTCATCCCTTTTCCCTCGCCTTTTAGTTCAATGTATTACGTTCATAATAAGCATAGATTATTTCAGCGTTTATGCCTGTTAGCACGCTCATCTTGCTAAAATTCTGTTTCCCCCACGTTGTGCAGGTGCGCTTTGCGGGAATAATTTTTGCGATGGCGATCGCGTCATGGAATATTTTGCTGTTTTGCCGCTTCGCCTTGCTTTTGCTCACTGTCTAAACTTTATGCGGTACCAAGAGCAGATGCAGATATATGACCTGTTAGTGAGTCATAAGGAGAACGCATGAGTACGATTAATACCAGCATGGGGCGTTACAGCCTGAAAGCTAAAAACAGAGGTGACCTGATCAAAGGGTCCATCGCTATCAATGATGAAGGCGGTACGCAGCTCTGTAAGCAGGAATTTGAAGAGCACTATCTTGACGATGTAGTTAACAACGTCATTTATCCGGTCACCGGCGGCAACCGCTATATTGCGCGTGCGCTGCGTGAACAGATGATTAAAGCCGGCTTCGAACAGCCGCACTAAGTCCCTGACATCGGGCCACACTCGCGTGGCCCGCTTGCTCGCCGTTATTGCTGACTCTGTCCGGCGCGATCACCGCACACTGTCTGCCGCCTCTTCAATTCCTCGCCTGAGTTCACGCACCAGTAAATCGCCGTTAATTTCAGCTATCGATTTCGCGCCGGTCAGCGTCATCGCCACACGCATCTCTTTTTCGATCAGCGTCAACAGGTTAGCTACGCCCTTTTCACCGTGCGTCGCCAGCGCGTAAAGCCACGCCCGGCCAAGCAGCACGCAGTCAGCACCTAGCGCCACCATGCGCACCACGTCGAGGCCATTGCGGATACCGCTGTCAGCAAGAATAGCGATATCTCCTTTTACCGCGTCGGCGATGGCCGGTAGCGCACGCGCCGACGACAGCACGCCATCGAGCTGGCGACCACCATGATTCGAGACCACGATGCCATCGGCACCAAAACGCACCGCGTCACGCGCATCGTCGGCGTCAAGGATCCCCTTGATCACCATCGGGCCGTCCCAAAAATCACGGATCCACTCCAGATCCTGCCACGAGATAGAGGGATCGAAATTATTAGCCAGCCAGCCAATGTAATCCGCCAGGCCGGTCGGCTTGCCGAGATAGGCTGAGATATTGCCCAAATCGTGCGGCCGCCCGTTGATGCCGACATCCCACGCCCATTGTGGATGGGTCGCTGACTGAATGTAACGACGCAGCGCCGCATTGCTGCCGCTCATGCCGGAGTGCGCATCGCGATAACGTGCGCCGGGCGTGGGCATATCCACGGTAAACACCAGCGTTGAGCAGCCGGCGGCTTTCGCCCGCTCCAGCGCATTGCGCATAAAGCCGCGATCGCGCAGCACATAGAGCTGAAACCACATCGGGCGGTTAATCGCCGGTGCCACCTCTTCAATCGGACAAACGGAAACGGTAGAAAGCGTAAACGGAATGCCTTTGCTGTCTGCGGCACGCGCCGCCTGCACTTCGCCGCGGCGCGCATACATGCCGCAGAGTCCTACCGGTGCCAGCGCAACCGGCATCGCCAGCGTTTCGTTGAACAGACGTGTTTCCAGGCTCAGCGCCGACATGTTTTTCAGCACACGCTGACGCAGCGCGATGTTAGCCAGATCCTCGACGTTACGACGCAGCGTCTGTTCGGCATAGGCGCCGCCATCAATATAGTGAAATAAGAAAGGTGGCAGAATACGCTGGGCAGCGGCACGGTAGTCGCTGGCGGCGGAAATAATCATGATTCAGGTTCCTGTTGATGAGTTTGATTGCCGGGCAAGCGGGTAATACGCGCCTGGCGGGCGCTGTTTTCACTCTGGATTTTCAGCGTGCTGTGGACAAACGCCAGATGGGTCATCGCCGCCTGGCGCGCACCTTCGGCATCGCCCGCCAGAATCGCCTGCAACAATGCCCGATGCTGATCGGTAAGCTGGGCGAATAGCGTCGGCTGAATCACCATCTGCCTGCGGCTGTGAATAACGCTGGACTGCATCAGCTCAAAAAAGCCGCGCATGGTTTGTAACAGCACCAGGTTATGGGACGCTTCCGCAATGGCGAGATGAAAACGGACGTCGGCCTGCGCCGCCAGTTCGGGATCGTCGTGTTCCAGAAAGGCAAGCGTGGCGTCAAAGCAGTATTGCAGTCGCTCTTTATCCGCCTCGGTGGCGCGCAGCGCGGCATGCCAGGCGGTGCTGGCTTCGATGGCGTGGCGCGCTTCCAGAATGTCATAGCGGTAATCGGGATCGGCCGCCAGCAGCGAACGGATTGGCGTAACAATCTGCTGTTCTGACCACGGGGCAAGCTGCTGTTGCAGCCAGGTGCCGCCGCCGCGCCGACTGACCAGCAGGCCGTTGCCCACCAGCTTTTGAATCGCCTCACGCAGCGACGATCGCGATACGCCCAGCTCGGCCGCCAGCTGCCGTTCCGCAGGCAAACGCATGCCTGGCTGCAGGTCACGTTGTGCAATAAGCGCGCGCAGCTGCGTGACGATGTCATCAACCAGCCGCGCCGGGGTATTTTTCATGATTGGTCATACCAAAACAGCGTTCAGAACGCACATAGTTCACGCCAGAGGGCTTACAGGCAATAAATGCGGCGGGGATATTTGCGTTATGTGAACGCTCAGAAGTTTTTTGGTGGAATTGGTAGGACCAAAAAGCGAGAGCAGTGGCCTGCCCTCGCGTGACACCTTAAATCACCGTTGAAAGCAGCAGACAGCCGATCAGGCCACACACGGCGATAATGGTTTCCAGCGCCGACCAGGAGCGCAGCGTTTCGCCAATGGTCAGGTTGAAATACTCCTTAAACAGCCAGAAGCCGGGATCGTTAACGTGTGAGAAAATCACGCTGCCGGAACCCACAGCAATCACCATCAGCTCCGGGCTGGCACCAGAGGTGGCAATCAGCGGGGCGACGATGCCACCGGCGGTAATCGCCGCCACGGTAGCTGAGCCAAGCGCGATACGCAGCACGGCGGCGATCGACCAGGCCATAAAAATCGGTGACACGTTAGTTTCATGCATCAGCCCGGCAATGTATTTATCCACGCCGCTGTCCACCAGCACCTGCTTAAACGCGCCGCCGCCGCCAATAATCAACAGCATCATGGCGATAATTTTAATGGAATCGGTGATGGTGCCCATGACCTCATCCATGCTGCGGCCGCGATTCAAACCAAAGGTGAAAATCGCGATCAGCACCGCAATCAACGTGGCCATAATCGGATCGCCAAAGAACTCGGCGTAGGGCAGCAACACATGGCCTTTTGGCAGAACCATCTCCGCCACCGCGCGCAGCGCCATCAAAATCACCGGTACCAGCGAGGTCCAGACGCTGACGCCAAAGCCCGGCATCTCCGCTTCGGTAAAGGTTTTGGGATTGTAGAGCCCTTCCGGGATTGGCTTGTCGATGCTTTTCAGAAAGCGGGCGTAAACCGGGCCGGCCAGAATCACCGTGGGAATGCCGAGCAGCGTGCCGTAAAGCAGCGTTTTGCCCATGTCAGCGTTAAACAGTGTGGCAATCGCCGTGGGACCCGGATGCGGCGGCAGAAAGCCGTGAGTCACCGACAGCGCAGCAGCCATCGGTACGCCAACGTAGAGCAGCGGCACGCGTGCCGACGCGGCAATGCTGAACACCAGCGGCAGCAGCAGCACAAAGCCCACTTCGTAAAACAGCGCAAAGCCCACGGTGAAACCGGTCAGCACCAGCGCCCACTGAATGTGCTTTTCACCAAACTTCGCAATCAGCGTGGTGGCGATGCGTTGTGCGCCGCCGCAGTCGGCCAGTAGTTTGCCCAGCATGGCACCAAAACCCATGATTAATGCCAGACTGCCGAGCGTGCCACCTACGCCCATCTTGATGGAGGTGATCACCTTGTTCACCGGCATACCCTGCATGACCCCAACCGCCAGCGCGACCAGAATAAGGGCGATAAAGCCGTTCAGCTTGAAGCGTATCATCAGCAGCAGCAACAGCAGCACGCCGATCGCCACGATAACTAATGGCATAGGTCTTTCTCCGAGTCGTTGGGCCGTTGCAACAGCCACTTTAATGATGAGGATGACGGCCTGAGCCGTGCAGGATGACAGAAAACAATACGCGCGTTACACGCTGTTACCGATAACATGTTAACGGTAACAATCACAGGCTGAAACGTAGGCTGCTAAGGTAATTTGCGTTTTGCGAAGAGGATCAAACTTTTCAGCCGCTGTCGTCGCGCTTTCGGCCGTCGCACCGGTGCATAAAGCGGATACACTGAGCCGATACGATCAGATTAACTGCGAGGAGTTGAAGTGACTATCAGCCAGATGTACAGCGGGCAGCACACCCTTTTTGGCCGCGGCAGCCTGCAGAAGCTGCTGCCGATGCTGGCGGAGACGCCGCAGCCCACGCTGCTTTTTTGCGGACGCTCGTTCCTTAACAGCGAAGCGTATGCGGCGATCAAAGCTGAGCTTAACGAGCAGATCATCGGTTACGAAATTGTCGGCCATGAAGCGAGCCCGGCCGACGTCGATGGCTGGGTGCAGCGCTGGCGTGGCCATGTCGATCGCGTGGTGGCGATCGGCGGCGGCAGCGTGCTTGATGCGGCGAAAGCCTTTGCGGCAATGAGTCAGCAACCTGAGAATACCCTGCGCTACCTGGAAAAAGTCGGTGATTTAGCCGTTATTGCCGCCACCTTGCCGCTGATCGCCATTCCCACTACCGCCGGTACCGGCAGCGAAGTCACGCAAAATGCGGTGATTACCGATCAGGGCGAACAGCCGGTAAAAGCGTCGCTGCGCCATCCGGTATTCGTCCCGGCAGTGGCTATTCTGGATGCCGATCTGCTGCGCGGCACGCCCGCGACGATTCTGGCGCACTGCGGCATTGATGCCTTTACTCACCTGTTTGAAGCCTACCTTTCAGGCAAGGGGAATCATTTTACCCGCCAACTGGCGCTCACCGGATTGCAAAATTTTATGCGCGGCTGGCCGGATCTGCTGCGTGATGATGCCCAGGGCGATGAGGCGCGTGAAGCGATGATGCTCGCCTCATGGCTGGGCGGCGTCAGTTTGAGCACGGCGGGATTAGGTGTCATTCACGGGCTGGCGGGAGAAATTGGCGCCATCAAACCCTGGCATCACGGTGAAGTCTGCGGGCGACTGCTGTTGCCGTTTCTCGATTTGCTGGACAGCGCGCCCAATGCGCAACAGCAGCAGTGGCTAACGGAGATGCAGCGGGTGCTGTTTCCCGGCACTGCGGGTTCTCCGGCCGCACAGCTAAGTGAATGGTTACAGCGCACGGCGATAACACCGTTCTGGCAGCAGCCGCCAGCGCTGACGCCGGCAGAGATCGATTGGGTGCTGACCCGTGCCAACAATAAAAACGGCGTGGTGGATTATGATAAAACGCAGCAGCGGATGCTGCTCAGCGGCGCATTTCACTGCGGCTGAAGTGAGGTGGCGCGCCCGACAGCGCGCCCTTTCCTGCTATTGCTGAGTCACGCTATTGGCGATAAACGGCGGTTCACCGTCCAGCATCTGTTGAATCACTTCCAGCACGCCCTGCTGATTATTGCTGCCCGCCTGATAACGGGCCGCCTGTTTTACCGCCTGCGGCGCATTGGCCATGGCAAAACTGAAGCCTGACTGCTGCAACATTTCCAGATCGTTTCCGCCGTCGCCAAACGCCAGCACCTCGTCATTGTTGATTCCCCAACGCTGCTGCAACAGCGCCAGACCGTTGGCTTTGTGCAGGCCGGGAATAATCAGATCCACCGAACCGTGCCCGCTGCTGGTTGCCGCTGCGGCGCCCGCATGCAGTCGATTAATATCATTCATTAACTGGGGAACATAATCGTCGGAGAGGTTAAGGGCGAATTTGAAGATTTTATCGTCAATATCATCAAGGCTGTTGATCGGCTGTAAGCGATGACAATAGTGCTGCATTTTCTGTAAAAACGCCTCGCTGGCCCCGGGCAGAATATAGGCGCTCTTTTTGCCGTTAATCACAAACTGCAGATCGGGATAACCGCCTTTACGCAAGGTATCGATCACCGCGGCAATATCATCACGCGAGAATTCGCCCACCAGCACATCTTCGCCCTGATTGACGATATAACCGCCGTTTTCCGCCACAAAGGCAATGTCGTTAACTATCTCCGGAAAGAACGAGATCAACTGGTGATATTGGTTGCCGCTGGCGACCACAAAGCGGATGCCGCGCCGTTTCAGTTCGGCATATTGCTGCATAAAGCGCGGCTTGTTGTATTTTTTGGCGTCGTCCAGAAAGGTGCCATCCATATCCACCGCAACCAGTTTTACCTGCGACATAATTCCTCCATCCGAAAATAACGTTAAACGCTGTGTAGAACATTACGTTAGAACGTTCGGCGGAAGGCGACAAGATAAAGGGGGGGAAATTTGCGCTGGCGGCTGGCGGAAAACGCAACGCGCCGTGCAAGCACGTTGCAAAGAACGGCCTGCTGTTGCAGGCCGCAGCAGGAGAGAGCATCAGGCGGTGCGGAACACAGCCACCATGTCACGCAGGCTAACCGCGCGTTCGGCCAGCTCATCTGCCGAGGCGGCGGATTGCTCCACCAGCGCCGCATTCTGCTGCGTCACCTGATCCATCTGGTTCACGGCAATATTGATCTGCGAAATGCCGCTACTCTGCTCGTCAGAGGATGACGAAATCTCTTTAATCAGCTGCGATGTCTGCTCAATCGCCGCCACGCTCTGCTTCACTTTCTCACCGGCATTTTGCGCCATGGAAATGCCCTGCCGCGCATAATCAACCGACTGCTCAATCAGGCCTTTGATCTCTTTCGCCGCCGCCGCCGAGCGCTGCGCCAGCGCACGCACTTCTGAGGCTACCACCGCAAAACCTTTACCCAGCTCACCGGCTCTGGCCGCTTCTACCGCGGCGTTCAGCGCCAGAATATTGGTCTGAAAAGCGATGCTGTCGATCACCGAGGTGATCTCTCTGATTTCGCCAGAGCTGCTGTGGATTTTTTCCATGGAGGCCATCACTGAGCCCATCGCTTCACCACTGAGCAGTGCGGCATCGGTAGCGGAAACCGCCATGCCCGATGCGTAACGGGTATTATCAGCATTCTGACTGATAATTGACGCCAGTTGCTCCATGCTGGCTGCGGTTTCAGCCAGCGATGACGCCTGCTCTTCCGTCCGTGACGAGAGATCGCCATTGCCTTTGGCAATCTCTTCTGAGGAGCTGGCAATGGTTACGGCATTGTTTTTGATATCTGACACCAGCTGTGCCAGACGCTGTTGCATCAGATGCAGGGCGCGCAGCAGATCGGCCATTTCGTTATTACCGGCAAAGGTAATCTGTGAGGTGAGATCGCCCGCTGCCACCTTGCTGGCGATCATTACCGCTGACTGCACCGGACGCGTCACGGAGCGCGTAATCATAACAGCAACGAAAATCACCAGTAGCGCCACCGCCAGCAAGCAGGCCAGCAGCGTGTATTGCTCATGACGGCTTTTCTCTACCTGAGCATCCAGCATCTGCGCCAGCGTATCGCTGAGTTCGCTGCCCATTGCGGTATAGCGATTGATCGCATCGGTGAATACGCGGACATATTCCACTGGCGTCACGGTGGCATTTTTACTGATAAACACACTCTCTGCCAGCTGCAGCGCCTTGCCTGCCCCCTCATTAGCGTTGTCGGATGTGTTGGCAAAACGGCTGTGCAGCGCGTCATCAATAGCGAAAGATTTTTGCAGGCTGCTGCTGAATTCCTGTAGCGCCTTCTGGCCGTTATCCACCTGAAATTCCATGCGCGCATAATCGGCATCGCTGGTATTACCGGCAGCAATCAGCGAAGTGCCGGCGGCGCGAATCTGCCCCAGCGTTTCCGTTAAATCAGGCAGGCGTGAATAGATGCTGATGATCAGCTGATAGGTATTCAGATCGGCATCCAGCGACAGGCCATAATAATCGAGCACATCCTGATTGGCGCTCAGCAGGCTTTGAATCAACCTGGCGTGGCGATTCAGGCTGTTGGCCAGCGTCAGCTTGCCGGCAGAAATATCCTGCTGCAGCTGATTCCATTCATTACTGACCTTATCAAACTGCTGCAGCGGCTGTGCCTGTTTATCCGTGCGGCTGAGATCGGCAATAATCGCTGTTGAGAGCTGATTAATCTGCGCCACCAGTTCGCTACGTGAAGCGGTATCCGGCGTGTTTTTTGAAATGGCCAGCGCACTTTCGGCGCGATGACGCTGCAACATGTTAAGCAGCGTTAGCATCTCTTTCTCTACCGGAATACCGCTCAACTCTCTGTTCTTAGCATCAATCTGCTGATTGCCGGTTTGAATAAATAACCAGGTCGGAAAAATAAACAGTATCAGGGCGAAAACCCCCAGCAGCAGAAATTTTGCAGGCAGCTTCATGTTATCCAAAATGTTTTTCATGGTGTCTCATATCTAATTAATGTGGCAATTTAGGTTTGTGCATTGTTTATTGTCTGCACTTATCCCGTTTTTTATTTTTAGTCGATGCAGATTTAATGAATAAAAAAGCAACTGAGCAGAACAAATGGCCCGCTAATATTAATAATTAATATTTTTATTAATCCCTTTCGTTAAGAAATGGAATTATAGATTGCACTACTGAATTGTCCACACGATAAACAGGTAATATTTTCTGCATCCCGCATTTAACGCAAATCGAAATAAAAATATACATATCAACTAGTTAAAATGAGAAAATAGTCTCAAATTTTGTAAAGCATGAATTTAAAGCTGCAAAATCCAGCCAGAAAAAATAACGCTAAAGTAATGATTTTCGCCGCCGATAACAGCTTGCTGCTTACCCTTCTTATGACTTACCGGATAAATGATACCCCTAATATAATACCGGCTTCTCATTCGCAACCGTCAATCATTAGCATTATTATATCAACAGGCACACCCGTTATTTCCTGTGTTTACCGACGTAATGTGTTACGTAAAAAACGCCGGGGCTTTATTGACTTATTACCCGGGCAACTGCCAGTTTATTGCATCCCCGCCCGCGCTACTTTTTGCCGCGTTGATGACATGCGGAGGGATAAAAAGAAATAAGCGGGCAGCCGCTTAACCCTGCGCTGTGACACAGAGGACCATCGATGATCCGTTACCTGCTGCTGTTTACCCTGCTGTTCACCAGCCCACTGCTGGTTGCCGCGCCGCTGACCTGGACAATCGCGACCGATAAAACCGCTATTGACCTGTCATGGCAGGCGTTTGGCCATCGCTTTTCTCAGGCGCATCTGCAGGGCGTAACCGGCACCGTGATCCTCAATCCGCAGGATGACCGCGACGATCATATTGAGGTAAAAATTCCACTGGCGACGCTGGTGGCCTCCAATGCGCTGCTGACCCACCAGCTAAAAAGCGACATGTTCTTTGCGGCGGATCGTTATCCGTGGATTTTCTTCAGCAGCACCCGGGTGGTGGCGCTGGGCGCAGGCAAATTCAGGATTTTTGGCATGCTGACGGTGAAGGATGTGCGGCGGCCGGTGGTAATGGAAGCGACACTCGATGCGGGCGAGATCGACGCTGCACCGGAGCTGGCGCTGCATGCCACCACCGGCATTTCACGGTCGGCGTTTAATGTCGACCGGTTGGTGGGTATCGTTGACGATCACGTTGATATTGCATTGACCATTGTGGCTCACAGAGCCACGGCGCCTTAATCCGTGCGCAGGCCGCCTCAACAGCGGCCTGTACCTTTCTCAGGTGCCGAGCCGAATCAGCCGCAGGCTGGCAAGCACCGCCTTCTTGTCTTCCGCGCTCAGGTTCGGCACATTCAGCTGCGCTGAGAGCCACATGATATCCTCATCGGCAAACGCCCCCGCCTGCAAACGCAGATGCAGTGCCTGCAACAGCTGGCTGTCGAGCGCAATAATCTGTTGGCGCAGCACGGCTAAATCCACCGCATGATGAGCCGCATCCGTCGACGACTGCCAGTCCGCCAGGTAGCGATACTGAATCGCCTTACCGGCATTCATCAGGGCGTGCATAAACGGATCCACCGACTGCGGCGCCAGACCCGCCGCCGCGGCTTTTTCACGCGCCTCTTTCAGTACCGCCTGCTCTCTGGGCAGGTCCTCAACCGGCAGATGATGTTCCGCTTTCCAGGTGGCAACCTCCTTCATCAACAGCATGCGCTGATTTAAAACGGTGGAAAGGGAGTCAAGTGACGGCGGCGCGGCGGCAACGGCACAGCTGCAAAGCAGCAAAGAAGAGAGAAACAGCGGTAGATACGACATAGTGTGTCAGCCTCTGAGAAGAAAGGAGTCCTTAATCTACGTCAGCGATAAGACATCCCAGGGATTTGATTACTCACAGGATGTAACTTTTTATGGCGTAATGTGGCAAATGTTACCGCTGCCAGTTCGTCGGGTTATTTGACAGCAAAGTGTATCCTGACCGACTGGTTACCGACGACCTGCGCCAGGCCAGCAGGATGATTGACTCTGCCCAGCGGTGTATAGCGGTAGCCGGAATCAAAACGGCTATAGAACAACACCAGGGTTTTATCGCCGTAGAGCATCAGATCGCCAGCATGCAGATGGCCAGGGCGCACGGGATTTTCCGGCAGCGCTTCGGCAAGGTCGGCATGTTTTTCATTGCCGTTGAGTTCGGCCATATCCAGCGTTAGCGGCAGCCTGTTAATAAAGGCGTGGGCGGCCGGGCTGTCATTCAGCGTCAGGGTAAAATCTTGCCGATCGATCTGCACAGTAATATTCATGGGATGTTCCTTCGCCGTTTCAGCTTCAGCCTGGCTGACGTGCAGATAGCCAATGAGAGTCGCCAACAACAGCGCGATAAGCGGACGGATGTTCATGAAGCTCGCCTTAATAAAAAGGCCGCCTTTCAGCGGCCATGATGACTATTTCAAATTATCTTTAAAGAATTGCGAGAGCTTAGCGAACGGGATCAGATCGGTGCGATCGTAGAGATCGACATGGCCTGCGCCCGGCACGATATAGAGCTCCTTCGGCTCTGCGGCGCGCTGGTAAGCATCCTCGCTGAACTCCTTAGAATGTGCCTGATCGCCGGTGATAAACAGCATTGGCCGGGGTGAAATGGTTTCGATATCGTTGAAAGGATAGAAATTCATAAACTTCACGTTGCTGGTCAGCGTAGGCTGCGTAGTGTGCAGAGACGAGGCGTTTTTCGGCGTAAACTCACCGCGCGGCGTGCGATAGAAGTCATAAAATTCCTTCTCAATCGGCGACGAATTCGCATCGATCTTCTGCACTGTTCCGCTGGTGTAGCGGGTTGCGCCACCGGTAAACTCCGCATAGCGCTGTTCGGCCGCGTTGGCGATAATTTTCTTACGCTGCTCCACTGACAGGCCGTGATTCAGCCCGTTGCGGTTAGCCGAACCCATGTCATACATACTGACGGTGGCTACGGCCTTCATACGCGGATCGATTTTTGCCGCGCTGATGGAAAAGCTGCCGCTGCCGCAGATGCCCAGCACGCCGATGCGGGTGCGATCGACAAAAGCCTGCGTGCCGAGATAATCCACCGCAGCGCTGAAATCTTCCGCATAGATATCAGGCGAAACGGCATTACGCGGCTGGCCTTCGCTTTCCCCCCAGAACGACAGATCAATCGCCAGGGTGACAAAGCCTTGTTCCGCCAGCTTCTGCGCATAGAGGTTTGAGCTCTGCTCCTTCACTGCACCCATCGGATGACCGACAATGATCGCCGCATGTTTGGCGTTGCGGTCCATCGATTTCGGCATAAACAGATTGCCGGTCACGCGCATATTGTACTGGTTTACAAAGGTCACTTTTTGCTGGCTAACCGTGGCGCTTTTATAGAAGTTATCCGCACCGCGAGACATATCAGCAGCGCTGACGGCAAACGCGCTCATCATCAATCCGAACAGCAGGGTATATTTTTTCATGGTCAGTTTCTCAGTGGTCAGTGAAAGAATCTCGCCGTGAGGCGAAAAAAGTCAGTGCGGCAGCGATAAGCAGCAACGCTGCGCTGATAACAAACGTGCTTTGATAGCCGGTATGGTCGAAGGCGACGCCGCCAAGGGTCGATCCCAGCGCAATCGACAGCTGAACCACGGCAACCATCAATCCGCCGCCCTGCTCGGCGTTATCGGGCAGCGTTCTCGCCACCCACGCCCACCAGCCGACCGGCGCAGCGGTGGCGATCAATCCCCACAGGCCCAGCAGCAGCGTAGCGGTGAGGGTGCTATGCCCGGCGGCGATCAGTAATACCGCGATGGTGGCCATCAACAGCGGGATCAGCACCAGCGTCAGGTAAAATCCCCGGCGCAAAAACCAGCCAATCAGCACGGTGCCGATAAAGCCCGCCACGCCAATTACCAGCAGCGTGAGTGATAAGCCGGTCGCGCTGACGTGAATCACCGTTTCCAGAAACGGACGCACGTAGGTGAAGAGCGCAAACTGGCCCATAAAGAACAGGCCGCAGGCCGCCATGCCAACCGCCACCAGCGGATTACGCAACAGGCTAAACAGACTGCCGCCGCGTGGATTAGGCTTATCCGCCGCCATGGCTGGCAGGCTGATCCACTGCCAGATGAAAACCATTAGCGCCACCGGGACCAGACAAAGAAAGGCCCCGCGCCAGCCAATGGTGCTGCTGAGATAGCTACCGAGCGGCGCAGCGATGACCGTTGCCAGTGCGGTGCCCCCATTAAAAATCGCCAGCGCCAGCGGCACCTTGTCGCCCGGTACCAGGCGGATAGCCGTTGCCGCGGACATCGACCACAGGCCGCCAATCGCCACGCCAATCAGCGCGCGTCCAGCCATGTAAGTCAGGTAACCAGGCGCCACGGCAATGATGCCGCCGGAGAGTGCCATCAGCAGCGTCATGCCCAGCAGCAGCATTTTGCGGTCGAGATTGCGTGCCAGCCGCGAAATCGACAGGCTGGTTAACACCGCCAGCGCGCCAGAAATCGCAATGCCCTGCCCTGCGAGGCCTTCGCTGACGCCCAGATCGCGCGACAGCGGCGTCAGCAGGCTGACCGGCATAAATTCCGAGGCCACCAGCGCAAAAACGCACAGCGTCATTGCCATCACCGCGCTCCAGTGGGCTTCTGGCTGGCGGGTAGATTCGTGTTCAGAAAGCGTTGTCAAACCAGTCTCCTTATTCATCCCGACCTGCAAATTCAGGCAAGCCGAGGGTGCATTTTTATTCGCAGAATAAAAATCACGTAATCAATGGGTTATCAGCAGGCGGTACGTTATTACGACCTGTGCACTGCGGTGGGATTGCAGAAATTGTACGCGTTTAATCCAGCCTGACTAGCTAATGAATACTTAATGCGGTTATAAGTAGAATTTATAAATAGTGGACAGGACAGATGGATGAAACGTAACTACAACGATCTGATCTCTTTCATTACCGTCGCGCGCGAGGGTAGCTTTACCCGCGCGGCTGCACGGCTGGGGGTCACTCAGCCAGCGCTCAGCCAGGCGATATCCGGGCTGGAAAACCGCATGCAGATTCGCCTGCTTACCCGCACTACGCGTAGCATCTCGCTGACTACCGCCGGTGAACGGTTGCTGAATGCCATTGGCGATCGTTTTGATGAGATTGAAGCAGAGCTGGATAATTTGACCGAATTGCGCGACAAGCCTGCCGGAACGGTGCGCATCACCTGCGGCCCCGATGTGCTGCGCGCCACGCTGCTGCCAAGGTTGCTGCCGCTGCTGAGAAACTATCCCGATATCACGCTGGAATTTGATGCCAACCACGGCTTCCGCAATATTGTTGCCGACCGGTTTGATGCGGGCGTGCGGCTTGGCGACACCATCGACAAAGATATGATCGCCTTACCGATTGGCGGCCCACTGCGCATGGCGGCGGTGGCGTCACCGGACTATTTCACGCGTTTCCCGGTGCCACAGACGCCGCACGAACTCACGCAACATCAGTGCATTAATCAGCGCATGGTCAGCTCTGGCGGGCTTTACGTCTGGGATTTCGATCAGGACGGTGGCGATCTCAACGTGCGGGTCAAAGGGCAGCTGATTTTTAATACTTCCGAACCGGTGGTGCATGCCGCGCTGGCCGGGGCCGGAATCGCTTTTTTGCCGGAAGAGGAATTTGCACCACACATTGAGGAAGGACGTTTGATTCGCGTGCTGGAAGCCTGGTGCGCGCCTTTCCCAGGTTATTACCTCTATTATCCCAGCAGAAAGCAGCCTTCACCGGCGTTCTCACTGGTGCTTGAGGCGCTACGATTAAAATAACTGATTTACCGAGGGATCCAGGCCGCGTGGCTATAATGAACAGCGGTTTACATATGGGCAATGGCGTCACGTTTTCTGAATTCGATTTTAGATCTCAACACGCCGCAACATTAGCGGCTATTAATCTGCATCATCGGCTCCGTTTGCTGATTAACTGTTTGTATATCGGATGAATAACTTAAGAAGTTGAGAAGACGTCTTGAATAAATCAGCACGGATCAATAAACCGCATCATGGCGCGCATTTTTTATTGAGATGATGGCAGGCAGAACATCTTCTGCCTGCCATCGTCTGGGAAGAAATCAGCTTCCCAGGTCTTTAAGTTTCTTGCCGGCCATCAGGTTCTTTTCGATGTGTTCGAGGGTCACGCCTTTGGTTTCCGGCACCAGCAGAAAGGTCACGACGATAAACAGCAGGTTAAAACCGGTGTAGAGCCAGAAGGTTCCTGCCGCGCCAATGCTGCCCAATAGTGACAGAAAGGTGGCGCCGATAATCATGTTGGCGACCCAGTTGGTGGTGGTGGAACAGGTAATACCGAAGTCGCGGCATTTCAGTGGCTGAATCTCTGAACAGAGGATCCACACCACCGGCGCAGCGCTCATCGCGTAGCCGCCAATGCAGAGCATGGTCATCCCTACCGACACCCATGACAGGCCGGTTGAGATCTCGCCTTCTCCCGCTTTCATCAGGCACCAGCCCAGCACCAGCGTGGCAAAAGCCATCACCGCAAAGCCAATTTTCAGAATCGGCTTCCTGCCGCTTTTATCCACCGTGAACACGGCGATAAAGGTAGCAAACATAAAGGTCAGGCCGACAATCACCGTGGCCAGCATCTGCTCCTGCGTGCTCTGGAATCCCGCCATTTTGAATATCTGCGGCGCGTAATACATGATGATGTTCATGCCGGTAAATTGCTGCATGCCCTGCAACAGCATGCCGAGAAACACCGCACGGCGAACGTTTTTATTCGCCCGGAACAACGCAAAACCACCCTGCTTCATGCGCAGGCTTTCGCGGATTTCATTCAATTCCTGACGCGCTTTTTCAGAGGTATCGCGCAGCATGCGCAGCACCTCTTCCGCCTCAACGTGTAGCCCTTTTGCCGCCAGCCAGCGCGGGCTGTTGGGCAAAAAGATTACCATCGCGAACAGAATCACCGCGGGCAGCGCCAGGATACCCAGCATCGCGCGCCAGTTACCGCTGTAGCTGAAGGCGGTATCCGAGAGGAACGCCAGCACGATACCAAAGGTGATCATCAGCTGGTACAGGCTGATCATCTTGCCGCGGACGTTTTCCGTGGCCATTTCCGAGAGATAAAGCGGCGCGGTGTAAGATGCGATGCCCACCGCCACGCCGAGCAATACGCGCGACATCAGCAGGAACTCTACGCTGGTTGCAAACGCCGAGCCCGCCGATCCCAGAATAAACAGCACCGCGCCCACCATCAGGCTGTATTTTCTGCCCAGGCGGTGTGAGACCCAGCCATTGCAGATCGCCCCGCCCGCCGCGCCCAGCATCATGCTGCTCACCACCCACTCCTGCTGATGGCTGGTCAGGCTGAAATGCTGCGTAATAAACGGCAGCGCTCCCGATATCACCCCGATATCGAGGCCAAACAGCAGCCCGGCCAGCGCCGCGGATATGGAAACAAACAGGTTCATGCGTCGTACTTTTTGTCGGTGTTGAGTTTGAAAATTTATAGTCTGGTTTACATGAGACATCATTAAGCTCCGCCTATTCAGCATGTAATGTCTCAGCAGGATACAAAACGGCGGCGGTAAGGCATTAGGGGGATCGCCCGCTTGCCATGGACGATTCTGCTAAAGCGGCGCGAAGTGTGACGCGGCTCGCAAACGCTTAGCCCGCGAAGCGTAAAGCGAGGTGGGACGGGGTTGATGGCGGGATGACGCGTTGGCTGCGGAAGTGGTTTTTATCGATGCTTATTTGCTATGTATTACACCAGTACAAGCGAAACGCTGTCTGGCATCATGGCTTTTAGCCCAGACCAGACTTCTGCCAGGACCGGTACCTTGCGCTACAATTTCCTGATGACTCACTCATTCTCATTGATCAACAGGAGGAACAACATGCCCATTCAGCATTTGCTACTTGCCAGCGACGGTAACGATCGCATTATCGACGCAGAAACCCTTGAAGATGAATTAGTGATTACCCCGCCCCTGCACACCTCTGCGGGCAACGTCATCCCGAATACTGATCACCATCGTGTTGCGGTTAAAAAGCACTACTGCCGGGGTAAAATATACGCCGTTGCACTCGACAGGCACGCGGCCAGCAATGAGATCGACGACGCAATCGATCTGCATCATCCTGAGCCGATTGAATAGAAAAGATCACAGAGCCTCGTGAAAGCGGGGCTTAGATAATGGCGGTTCAGGAAGATATGTTGGTGATGTTTAGTTGCAATGGGTGAAGGGCTGGAAAACTGGAGGATGGCAGTAATTTATTGAAAAGTATTGGTACGCCTACAGGATTCGATCTCTAACCCGCCACACCCTGCTACCACTGGTTTTCCTCGTGTTCGAAAAACTTAGAGGCCCCCAATTAGGCCCCCAAACGTGTTTCGCTAAAAACATAAGCGATTTCGAGCGCGGGCATTGTAGCGACTAACTACCGCGACGCCAACATCCCCGGATAGCGCTTAGCAATGATGTCGTTCATCTTCTCCACTAACTCAGGGTACTTGAAGGTGAGATGTGCGGTGCCCTTCTGAAAGTATCGGATGGAGAAATACGTGTCTTCATAAACGTCTTTACCGGGATTATCACGGATATGACCCATCAGGTTGATGGAGATGTCACCGCGATTGTCAGGTATCGCTTTGCCATCCAGTAAAAACAGCATCCGCTCCAGATCTGCCAGTTGATCGCGACGAAATCCCCACGTCAGGCTGAAGCCCCAACGGTTGTGCGTCACCAGATTATTGATGATGATCTTCTTGCCGAAAAAACATGGGCTGTTGGTTTTGTAATCCCATGACAGCCCTCTGAATACGTTGATAATCCCCCGCTCAAACACCTCCACTTTGCTCTGATGCAACTGCTCAAACGTGCTGAGAATGTGGCTTCACTGATGGCCGGAAGGTCGCCATCTTCCAGATTCTGATACCACTGCGTACGGGCCTGCGCGTCCATCAGCGATATCATGCCGGATTTCAGCATCAGATCGCGCCACAGGCTGCGGTCAATATTACGGGTGATCACTGGCAACGCTTTCTCCGTTTTTTCCATCAGCCAGCAGTCATAGCGATGCCCCTCCTTCATCGCCCAGTCAGAGGCGTTGCCACCACCGATTCCGGCAGTGAGCTGAGAAATGGCGTTGAGCTGCTGAATCAATTGTTCAATCTGTACCAGTGCGGCATCACGTCCGTTAACGATGCGCTCGATACTGGTGGAACAGATAATATCGGTATGGTCGGTAAGTACGTCTGGTTCTGGTTGCATGTTGTCTCCATAAATGAAAACACCCGCCGGTTTAAGGGCGGATGCATGTGTTGATGTGAGAAAGTAATATGAAAGGATTGGCAGGCACCGTTACCAATCAAAAGTGTCAGATCCGGCAGTAGTTCGCCAAATGCATCGAGATGAATCAGGCCGATGCTGTAACGGCTTATCAGTGTGAAAACCAGGCGTCGGCAGACCTTTGACAGGCCCAGCCGCTTCAGGCGCAGCAGCGGATATGACCAGGCATCCAGCCGGATTAGGTACCCCGAGCCAGTGAAGTGTTTCCAATCCGCATCGCTGTATTCTTGTGCCTGGTGAGAAAGCGTATACAGCAGCGAATTATTCTCGCTGGTGATATGGGCAGTGCTGCAGCAAACGCCTTTCAGGCGGGAGCCATCAGGCAGCGGGTTTTCAACCACCACCTCTCCGGGTTCTTACGCGATACGCAGCGTCAGCCCCTGCGCACTAACGGCAGCTATCAGATCAGCAATGTCGATGCCTTCAACGTCTACCGCGATTCTCTCCATGTTCAGCCCCAGCACACCGATGCTGTCAGCGCTGAGGCTCAGACCGATTTTCACTGTATTTTGTCCTCTCGATACCGGCCTGCTGTGATGCGGGTTATGGTGCTGTAGCTGCTGCTTACTATCAGTCCGGTTGCACGACGGGCACGCAGAATGTCGATGGCACCAATCAGTGAAGAGCGTTCGGCGAGGCTGAAACGACTATGGTCTGAGCGCATCAGTTCATACCTTTCTACAATGTAATTGACAGCATCACACAGAGAGATACCGCCGTTGATGTGCGCCTGAATCACGTTGTCGTCGCCAAAGGGTGTGTCGTTAAGCGTGAGGCCGTAGTGTTTGTCCAGCAGATGTGTGAGCAGCAGTTGCCAGACCTGCACTGGCGACGGGCATGGCTCAGCCGCCCGGGGCTTGGGTAATGGTAAATTTTGCATGTGGTGTGATCCTGTTGTCAGATGACGGCTGGTCAGCCGGTGACTGCCTGAGTGGGATAAATCGCTATGTAAACGTAACCGTGTGAACCCAGGGTATCGGCCTGGCAGGTCAGCCCGTTGTGATGCAGGGT
This sequence comes from Duffyella sp. Ts4, assembly GCF_051851875.1. Taxonomy (NCBI): domain Bacteria; kingdom Pseudomonadati; phylum Pseudomonadota; class Gammaproteobacteria; order Enterobacterales; family Erwiniaceae; genus Duffyella; species Duffyella sp. Ts4. The sequence continues at coordinate 48,053 of NZ_JBLYPN010000006.1, forward strand.
AACGCGTTGCTGCTGGTGGGGATTCAGTTTACTGGCTGACAGCATCTGTTCCTGTTGTTTCATTATCAGCGGAAAAGCCTGGTCAAGGCGAAGTGCTTCATTGTCGCTGAAGTCGCCGGTGAACTCTGCCCGGTCAACCAGGAAGTGCAGCCGGTTACCTTCCTGCACCAGCCTAGCACTGAAGCACGACGTTTTACTGCACGTAAGCCCCCATTGTTGAGAATGCATATGTCCTCCTTCAGGACCAGCCGCGTTCGGCGAACGAGACAATCTCTTTGCTGCCGACAATCAGATGGTCCAGCACTCGCACTTCAACCAGCGCCAGCGCTTTTTTCAGCCGCTCGGTGATGCGCCGGTCGGCATCGCTGGGCTCAGCATATCCGGAGGGATGGTTGTGGGCAAAGATTGCCGCCGCGGCGTTGTGCCGTAATGCGGCTTTAACCACCTCACGGGGATGAATTTCCGTGCTGGTGATGGAGCCGTGAAACAGGGTTTCGTGTGCCAGCAGCCGATTCTGATTATCCAGAAACACCACCATAAACACTTCCCGCTCCAGCCCTGCAAAGTTCAGCCTCAGCCAGTCGCGGGTGAGTGTTGCTGAGGTGAGCGCCACGCCGGGTTCGCGTAGGTGATTCTCGATAAGCGTCAGGGCGCGTTTTATGGTGCGGTGTGATGAAAGCGTAAGAGGTAATGCAGTCGTTTCCATAATTTCCCCCGGCATCAGTCGATGATGTGCATGATGGCGCTGCATTCAGGATGGCTCAGCGCAAATTCACGCAGGTGATAGTAGTGTTCGCTCATGGCGGGGCTGCCGGTTCTGCAGGCATGGTGGCTCCAGTTCAGCAGGCAGACTGCGATGCCAGCGCCTTCGCTGCTCATTTCCGAGCTGTTGCCATTCAGCTTGTTAAACATGGTCCAGTTATCTTCGCTGTCAGGTGCAATGAAGGCACCACCGTTGCTGAGCATGTAGTAATTCCAGCATCCGCCGCTGTAGGCATCGCACAGGCGATCCATCCAGGCGAAAGCGCGAGGCTCAAGCAGCATCCACTGAGGGATTTTGCCAAAGTGTTTCGGCCAGAAATTAAGACGCTGTGCATCGGGTACTGAAACGGCAATAAGTGATGATGTTGTTTGATTCATGGTGACTCCTTTTTGGCACAAAGCAAAACGCCCCGCTCTTTCGAACGGGGCGTCTGCAGTTGTAATGTCAGGGGATAAGCCTTTAGTCAGGCAGGCGAAGAAAGGTTGGAAGTCTTGTCGCAGTAGGTTTTCTAGCTGGGTAATGGTTGTAATATATGTGTATCGTCCCTGCGTGATTCATGCTTGTCTTAGCTGAAGACACTCGACACATAGTGCGCCAGTTCGTAACAGCTCAACGGGCGATCGCGGCGAATAAGATTGACTGAGCCGAAGCGGCTAGCTAAACGGGTCATAAACACTCCTGTAGAAAATGGGCATAAAAAGGCCCCCCGAAGGATGGCCTGACTGTTATAAATGAATCTGATTAAGTAGCTGGTGGCAACGTTGGCTGCAGAGCGGGCTCCACATCAGGCGACACCGGTTCTGCTGAGCCATGCCTTTCGGTCCGGTATAGCTGGAGTTGCGCCAGTAATGGGGCTTTCCGTGACTGGACATAACCTAGGCACCATTCCCTTCTGACAATCATTCTTACCGGCACAGGCAAAAGTTCATAAGCCTTACTGAACACCGACTCGATAAATGCATCATCACTAAGTTTATCTTCGGCAATATTCAGCAAACCATTGATAACAATATTATCGAGCAATCGTTTATATCGGATAGTACGGGATTCTGACCCTTCTGTCGTTTGCTCACTGACATTATCTTCTACCTGCTCAACCGGCTTATCAGTGGAGGAGACATTTCGCCGCATATTGAATTTCTCATTCAGTCTTTTGAGTTTCCCTTGGGTATTTTCAGACATATTTCTTTGATCCTCTGAGCACTCAGAAAGGGTGATCAGGCAAGTGTGGCGAGTTTTTTAATGATGCGTATCAGACTCAGTGTGGTGAGGCTGGCTCCCAGAGCTTTAACCGCAATAGAATTGCTGCGCATCAATGTCACACCGGCAACACTCAAAACAAGCTGCCAGGTACAGTCCACGGTTAGTGGCGTTTCCTGCTGTAATGTTTTTCCCATTGAACCTCCATTAGCTGAATACCGAATAAAAAGTTATCCCACTGATAAGGTTATTTATAACCGTTGGGAACCCAATGGCCCTGCTTACGGATATCAGTAATGATGCCTCCCTGGTTGATCGAAATAGTGCGCCAGCCCGGCTCGTTGGCGGACGGATTACCGTAGGTATACCCAACTGACATAGTGAATGCTTCACCCGTCGTGGTGGTTAAATCTGCTTCATATGCCGCTTCGGTATTTTGTTTACGGATGAAACGCACGGTATTAATGGCACGACAACGCAGAGTACTTTTGGCATGTTCAAAGGAGTTATCCACCATCTGGCAACCTTCAGATTTAATTTCATCCGTCAGGCTTGTCGAAGCATTAAAGTTTTTAGGGGCAGGAACGAAGTTAGCCATATCACTTCGCATTGTTGGAGGATCTGTTTGAAGCACAAGATAAACAGGACAATCTGATTTTCCGACTTCACAGGCTTTTGATACGTAATCACGTACCAGCCAGCCTTTATTGCCGAAATACTCAGCACCGCTCTCGTCTTTACATTGTGACCACGTGGCTTTTTGTCCCATCATCACGCCGTCTACCAAGGCGCAGGTGACGGCTTTTACAGGCTTCCCGTCCCAGCGAACAGCTTCAAAGGGTTGAATGCCGGTATGATTCACATCAAGCGTATAAGCCTGCGGGTTCTTCGCTATCCGGTCATTTGCCTGTTTCAGTTGATTACTGCCTTCCTGAGTCAGAAAGAAGGTATAGCGTTCGGGATGTATGTCGCCGTGAATTGTCATTGCAGGCGAGACCAAAGGAATAAACAGTGCTGCGAAGCTGAGAGATAAAATAACGAGTTTACGCATAAGGTTTCCTTTCAGTTTATTAATGATTAATGCAGTCCTGCCAGGTGGCATCAGCCAGCGCCTCATTCAGCCCTTTGGTGCTGAATTGTTTAGAGATAGCGGCATTCATAGAGGTCATTTTTATTACGACTTTTTCACTTGTCGCTTTCAGCGCAGTAAAGGCCGTTTCATCTAAAGGATGGTTCGTACCGTTGATACTGATTCCTGGTTCAGAAAGTCCTGTTTGTGATGAGACGCGGTAATCCTCTGCAGGCATGCTGTAAGCAGCAGCCAGCTTTCCGCTTGTGCAGGTCAGTGTGAGTACTTCACCTGAAGCATTTTGAGTATTGAGCTCAAACTCCATGGCACTGATCTTCCCGTACCAGTCCCCCCATTGCTGGTCAGCCTGTACGGCGCTGGCACTTTGACTGAGCAGCACTAATCCAGCCAAGATTGCATAATAATTTCTGAGCATTGGGTTTACTTTACTGATGATTTAAATACAAAAAAGCCCGCTTCCGTTTTAAGGGAAGCAGGCTGATCGTATTCATTAAATGAAGCAGCGGATAATCGTTAATACAGATCAGTTCTCATGAATTGATCGGCAAACATTATCAAAACAACGATCGATTGTCAGTTATTAATAGCCTCAACCTATCATAAACTCAGTATCGATCGGTTCCACAGATCAATGGGTTAGCACAACACAGACAGAAACATGCCGGGGATATTCATTCAGGTAATATAGAGTTGAAAAAATCTAGGACTCAGTTTTCTCAACTTTTTATTTTCAAAAGAAAAGGTGAATACTTAGTCACTAAATTAATGTAATCAATTAATTTAAGTATTAAATTAAAGTTGAAAGTTATTACAACTGTGCTTTAGAACATTTAACCAAACCAGGGGTCAGCACCTGAGTGGTGTTCTGGGGTGTCATTATCTTTTTGTTTTCGATATTATTCATAACCTTTTCCATTACCTCATGTGCCTTTTCTCTCAGCATGTCCTTTTCAGTTTTTACTGTTTCCTCTTCAGAAGGACCAGAAACCTCTGATATATTTTCACCTGAGATTAGCTCACTTTTTATTTTTTTAAAAAAATGGCTGTTACTTTTCCGCTTTGCTTTCCGATAGGTTGATGATTCCCACGATTTTTTAAATCTGGATATGAACTTCTTATCATGGCAGTACATAGAAATATAAATACAACGGAGTGCAAGATATTTCTCTGTGGTGGTTGATGGCCTGAAAAGGCTAAGGAAATGAGTTTGATAAATATAACCGTTTATACATGAGCAATATATTTCACCCAGACTCGCTTGTGAAAAACTTACATCACCATTACTCTCTTCAATTATTTTTCCTTGTGCTCTTTTTATAGAGCCAGTAATGTAATTAGTTTTATCTTTGCAGATATAATCCCATGCCCAGTTTATTTTTTCTTTTTCATTTTTCTTTAGTGGCAACCCAATTGCTAATGGGGAGTACCTGTCCCACTTATACCTTATATCTGACATAATGGATAACTTTGATGAAAGATCCATGGGTGATCTGTCAAAGAACTCCTCTATACACTCAATGCGCTCACGATGACTTACAGGATATTGAATTTTAATGATTAGATTATAAGGCATTCTGGCATGAACAGTCAGCACTTCATTATTTCCAAAATTTGACAGGAGGCTATTCTTATCACTAAAAACCCTGATACATACCCATGCGAAATAACAGGCATCATTGCTACGTTTAAACCAACTAAACTCTTTTATTGGTAATAATGCTTCTTTCAATTTTTTAAACCTATAGGCGTATGAGATTAGCACGTCTGAATGTTTATAAAAAATCCGAAAAGCCTCGTTTATTGCCTGCGCTGCTAAATTACAGTCTTCACTATATATGTAATTCGCGTGATATGTTTTGACCTCCCTCGTTTGACGGTAATTTTCAATAGCAACATCATTTCCTACCATCCATAAAAACAATCTTACATCACGCTTAGTTTTTATATCTATCCACATTTTTGAATTCAAAATTAGCTATCCTTTTACATTCAAATTTTAATGATTTTAAAAGGATAATTCATAGTGTAAATCATAGCAATATTCATAGTTAAAATTACAGTGTAAAACGTAGGTTCAAAACCTCATGTAGAGCTTGTTAAAAGGCATTTTTCACATGAAAATGCCTTTTCACTGACATGCATGAACAAGCAAAAACCACATGCTATGCAAACCCGTCAGCAGAGGAATCCCTGAAGTTGTCAGGGTATGCTTTCTATAGAGACTAAAAACTTTAACAAAGCACTGAGTAGAAGAATAGTAAAGTCGTACATATACGACCCATGACATGAAAGGATGCCGCCCGGTGTCCTCCTGATAAATTCTCGGGGTCCTCTCATGAGCACCATTGATATTCATAACGATAGGTTCGTCAGCATGCAGTTCATTACTGAACTGACTGGATTATCCGATAAATGGTTTTATAAGCTTGCACAGGAAGGTAAGTTTCCGAAGCCAGTTAAATTTGGCCGCAGTTCCCGCTGGATTGAACGCGAAGTAAAAGAATGGTTGGAATCCCGAATTAATGACTCAAGAGCATAAAAGACAACTAAAGTTAGTAATGAAAAAATCACTAACTTTATACCATGCTTTTATACTTCTGCGCCTTATGGCGCATGGGTTTGATGTGATTTATAACGTCGGTTTAATTATTATTGTGTTTAATCTGTTGCCTATTAATACATTTAATCACCACACAAACATCACCCTTGACATCGCTATTTAAACTGAGTGCCAGATATAGGCGCTTATTCAATAGTTAAATGTACATATTGCCCAGCAAGCCATTACTGACTGGATTTAGAGGAAATCATGGACTTACCTAAATCATTCCTTTTATCTCATGCTGAATATCACATTGAAAATAACACTCCTCACCTAATCATATCTGGTGACAATGAGTTCAGATTCAGGTTAGAACAACTGAATGGTTTCCTTAAAACTATCAGCAGAGGACGTAAGTTACCTTTCACCATTATGCATAACCGGTCAGGATATACAGAGAGTGCAGAATCAGCCATCATTCTCAATGCAATCCGTTATCTTAATATACTGCCACAAGAAGCCATGAAAGTACGAATTGCCAATCCGCGTATTGCTACTTTCCAGAGTTTATTTAATAACGCTGATTTATATTCACGCGTCTATAACGGGAAAATAGTGAAAGCAGATACCGTAACTACTGCAGAGATTCTGAACAAGCTAGTGCAGGATTACCGGCATGCCGTTAGTCAGGAAGGCTTTAAACAGACATGCAGAAAGTACCAGCGCGCTTCGGTTAAAAACCTGAAGGGAGTGATAAATTACGTCAGACACTTACAGGAGCGTCATTCCCGACTACTGGTCCTGCGTGTTGATTTATCATGGGCTAATGAGCATAAAGCTGACATAACTGCTGATGATGCCCGTAAGCTCCGTCAGCAGTTGTTTCGCAATATGAAAAAGAATCCATTGTTTCGCCACGTTCTAGGTACAGTGTGGAAACTGGAATATGCGCCGCAACGTAAATTTCATTACCACATGCTGTTTCTCTTGAATGGCAACAATGCACAACAGGATGGCACTATTGCCCATGCTTTCGGGGAGTATTGGAAAAACATCATCACTAAAGGTAAAGGCATCTACTACAATTGCAACGCTAACAAAGCGCATTATAAAGACTGCGGCCTCGGCAAACTGGAACGCGGTGATCATAGTAAGGATAAGGGGGTGCTTCAGGCGCTAAGCTATATCACCAAAATTGATGCGTGTGCCCGACTGGTTCTTCCTGGAAATGCCAGAACCTTTGGTCGCGGAGAAGTACGTGCATTGAAAAACAGGAAACGAGCAAAGAGAGGACGGTAAACATATCCCCCATCCAGCCAGTAATGCTCCCTCCGCCATTTATCTACAAAGCCAGCTAACCATGCTGGTTTTTTTCATTTGTTCCAGAGTTCATGATGAATTACTTCGTTTTAGCGACTTACGCCGTCACCGTAGATGGCGAATGGGTTACACCAGAATCGGTTCAACAGGCTAATTTTGACGCATTGCATTGCATTTACTGCAAACTGCAGATCGGTGTTCAGTTTGACCTTTTGACCGGTACAAGAACGTTTACGCACCTGCTGGGACATATCAACCATGTCGCTCGGCTTAAAACATGTCGATTTAATAAGCTCCGAACAGTACCAGAGCAAACCTCGCCAAAAACTATACCACCTCCGGAAAATCGCCTTCGACCTGCTAACACGACGATACGGCAATGGCGATGCTGCTGGTGCGATACCTGCTGGCATGGTGACAAGCGATGTCCGAAATGCTACGACAGCATTTATGTAACTGATGCGTAAGAGGCTTTATCGACTACCTTGTGCCAGACATAGTCTTTAACACCCTGAGAGTTACACTTTTAAGTGATTCAGGGTATGCGCTGACAACCCATTTAGGTTGTGAGCGTCCCACCATCAGACGACTTTTCTATGCAAAATCCTCAAACTGCTCCGCAGGCGCTTAAGCGTACCTTGCTTACACGCCATCTTTCGATGATAGCTAATCGGTGCGACAATTCGTTGGCTTTATAATGGTAAATATAAAACAGCGCCGCGATACACGGCCCGCTGGCAATGGTAATGGCATCCGCGTACCAAATCGCTCACCGCTTCAGAGCGCTTCTGATAGCCACGGAGCTGGATTAATGCATCCACTCCACCCAATAGACCATTGTCAAGTGACAGGGCTACACATTGCCTTTTCAATCCCAAGCAGAGTATTGCTGGCAGTGTGGCATGCGTGGGAACGCTTGACATTGATACCGAGCGGTATGCGGGCGATCTTCCCCTTTTGTGCGATTTTACTGGAGTTTTTCTGTCGCGGGCCGACGTTAATAATGCGACCGACGCTAAAGCCCTGGAATCGGTAACTAGCTTTTTTTTCGGATTAACGCCAAGGTAGTGAATGCCTGCAATGACAACGAGTTAAACACACTGGCGCTATTGTCTCATTTTGGGATGGACCCGTTACGTATGACTGACAAGCACACCACCATTACGGAGCTACAGGAGCGTTTTCGCCTGAGCGAATTAAACGTAGGCCACTGGAACCGTATCCATTTTCAGCTCGCTCCCGAGTCTATGCTGGAGGATGAGCGCCTCACCGAATACCGTTTTTACCGCATTGAAGAGATGACCGATGAAAAGGCTGCGGTTCATCGGCTGGCGATGAGCAATGTGATCGCCAATATGAGCGATTCGCGCGCAACGCTGTTGTATATGCTGCTTAGCGACGGCCAGGGTATTCATTTTTATATCGGTGTGGCGAGCAACGATAACGGCGTAGTCCACGATATCGGTATTAAACTTGAGCGGGCCTTCAGCAGTAATTTACTCGGTGCGAAGCTGGCGGCGGTTAAACCTCAGGACATCGCTCCAATAACCTCACTGCTATCAATGAAGCGGCTCGGCGTGGTGACAGGCGTCCCCTCGCTGAATGAAGAAGAAACTCGGCTGGGGGATGAAGAGTTTCAGGGCGTTGAGCGACTGGTTAACGGCCTAGCTGGGGAAAGTTGGCGGATGGTTATCGCCTGCAAACCGGGTAGCGCAGAAGAGATAGAGCAGATCATTGAGCAAATTTATGATCTGTCGACCCAGCTCTCCTCGCAAATGAAATATTCGGTGCAGATCTCGCAAAATCAGAGTGAGCAACATACCCGCAGTACAGGTCAGAACTTCACTAAAACTAGCGGAACCAGTATTACCCTCACAAACGGCGAGGGCGAGAGCCGGACCAAAAACGTCGGCGTTAATGAAAACCGCGGCTCTAGCAAAGGCACCAACTCCAGCTACGATAATAAAGGCACCAATCATAGTCAGGGCACCAGCAGCGGCACTTCCACCACCTCGTCGACTAACAAATCCCATGCCACGGGAACCAGCGATTCGGAAAGCGTCGGCAGCAATGAAGGCACCAGCGACGCCTCCACCTCCGGCGACGGCCAGGCGGTAACCCGCGAAGAGATCAACAAAGGCTATGAAGAGCTGCTTAAGCATTTAGGCGAGACGCAAATTTCACGCTTTCGCCAGGGCAACAGCAAGGGAATGTTTAAAACCTCGCTGTTTCTGGCTGCCAAAACTAACGCAGTATATGAAAGGCTGAGCGCTAGCGTGCGGTCGATTTTCCAGGGCAATAACCCTACATTGACGCCGTTGCGCGTGCACCGTTTGCAGCATGGCGTGGCGCAGCTCGGGCAACTACTACAGTTGGCCGATGCGGCGACCGGCGCACAGCATCCCTACAGCGAAGCCATTTACTCACTGGTTAGTGCCGCCAGCCATGGGCGCGCCCAGTGCTCGACTTGGTTGAACAGCCAGGAAATTTCCCTGCTGATGGGGCTGCCGGATAAAGAGCTGGCCGGGTTGAAAATCCGCAAGTGCGTCGATTTCGCGCTTAATCCCCCTGACCTTCCTGAGCCACAACAGCTGACGCTCGGCCAAGTGATACAGCATGGTCAGCCCCTGGCGTTTAAGCCGCTGGCGCTTGATAAGTCCGAGCTGAATAAACACATTTTCATTACTGGTGTAACCGGCTCCGGTAAGACCACCAGCTGCATGAAACTCCTACTGGAGTCGGGGCTGCCGTTTCTGGTGATTGAACCTGCCAAGACCGAGTACCGCGAACTATACCAGAAGAATCCCGACGTGGAGTATTACTGCCTGGGCCGGGAAGACATTACACCGTTTCGCCTCAACCCGTTTGAACTTGTGTCGTCGAAAGAGACCCTCACCGGACACATTGATATACTGAAAAACGCCCTCAATGCAGTATTCCCCATGGAGGCGGCGATGCCGATGATCGTGGCGGAGGCGATTATCCAAGCCTATGAGCGCAAAGGCTGGGATATCTTCAGCAACCAAAACCTGCTGATTGAGGAGCCGTTCGCCCTGAACAGCGGCGCATGGCCTAATTTCAGCGATATGATCCGCGAACTGGATTCGGTTATTGAATCCAAAGGCATGGGTAAAGAGTTTGAGGAAAAATACCGCGGTTCGCTGGTGGCACGGCTAACCGACCTGACAAAGGGCACCAAAAGCCGCATGCTCAACGCCCGTCACTCCATTGACTTCGATGCGCTGCTGGATAAGAAAGTGGTTTTTGAACTTGATGAAATTAAGGATGAGAACGACAAATCCCTGCTGATGGCGCTGATTGTCACCCGCCTCGCCGAAACTATTAAACAGCGCTACCTGCGGGAGCCGGGCTACCGCCATCTTACGCTGATTGAAGAAGCGCACCGCCTGCTGGCGAAGCCGGAGCCGGGCGAAGGTGGCAGTAAAAAACTCGGCGTGGAGATGTTCTGCAACCTGTTGGCCGAAGTTCGTAAATATGGCGAAGGGCTGATCATCGCCGATCAAATCCCCAACAAACTGATCCCCGACGTCATTAAAAATACCAATACCAAAATCGTTCACCGGCTGTTTTCCGCAGACGATCGCGACGTTATTGGCGATACAATGTCGTTAAGCGATGAACAAAAAAACTTCCTGCCATCGCTCCAGACCGGCCAGGCGGTGATTTACGGCGGCGGCTGGCACGGTGCGGTACTCACGCAAATCAAACCCAACGCCAATACCACCGGTCAGCTGATCGATGAACGCACTATCGCCGACCGCGGTACTCAACAGTGGTGGCCGCAACGCACCCGGCTGTTCCCGCATCTCGCGACGCAAACCCACTTTCACGATCCGCAGGCGTTTATCGCTTATAGTCAGCAGATCGGCAACCTGTTGCGGCTGATGACGCTTGCACGGCAACTGCAGCCCGGTGCGACACTGAATACGCAGCTGTTACGCATCGTTGGGCAACTCAAAATGCTTAACGCCTGCGAGCCCGATTTAATCCGGGCGATGGTGGCTTGGACGCAGGATAACACCGATTTTCCCCCGGACGCCGTACGCGAAAAGATGCCGCGTCGGCTGGCTGAACTATTAAAATTTATCGATATCGCGCCAGAATCGCTTGATTTCACTGCGTTAGCCGCTCGGGTTAACGATATGGCCAAAAAATAGCCTTTTTAAATAACAAGGAGTGGCTATGGGATTTTTGAGTTCAATAGGTTCGGCGCTGTCGACCATCGGCAGCTTTGTGGCGAGCGTCGCCAGCACGGTGCTGAAAATTGCGACCACGCCTGGAATCGTGCGTGCGATAAGCGCCGTGGTGCAGGTCATCGGGATCGCGCTGGATATTCTTCGCCCGGATCAGTCACCAGAAAAACATGGTGAAAAAGTGCTAGCCGCTGCAGAGGTGGGGATTACACCGGACGCGTTCGCGACGTTTGATGAATATTCTCAGGCAATTAAAAATTTTGAGATGAAACCGGATCTGGAAGGCAAATGGAGCAATGAACAGAAAATCGCCGCCAGCGCTGGGATGATTGCCCAAGGCCTGACCGAATACAAATCCTTCAGCATGGATTCGGCAATTAGTCTGCTAATGCTGGTGGCGCAAAAGCCGGAGTTTTTTGCCGCCGAGCGCGTTCTTAACCTGATAAGCAAAACCAACGACTTTACCCTGATCCGTGATTATCTCGACGACGAGTTGGATCTGTATGATAGCGAGCGTGTGGAAGCTTGGTTGGCCTCTGCCGAAGCCGATATGCCGGATGGCCTGTCCCGGGAAGAGATTATCGCAAGCCTGCGCGCCCAGCGCGCTGATGCAGAATAACGCCGGACATGAATGATGAGCCATTACGCTATTTTTCTCGACCAGCAGCGCTTTAGCTGTTTTTACCACGCCCAGGCAGGCTGGGAAGTTTATCCGCTGAAAGGCGAAGTGAGCCTTGAGTGCGCCCAGCCGGACCAGTTAACGGAAGCGCTGAGTGAACTGACCGAACGTCTGGAATGGTGCCAGCCGGAACAGATTGTGGTGCTCTATCAGGCGGCATACCGGCCGTGGCTACCACAGTTGCTTGATGCGATAGCTAACACCTCGGTTATGGTGTTGCCGCTCGCCCCGTGGCTAGCCAGTGTTGCAGCCTGCGATTCGTTGAGCAAAACGCCGGAACTGATTTACCGTCACCTTCTACCGCTGCTGTGGAAACAGCTGGTTGATCATGACGCGCCGGTGGAATCCCACCAGCTTGAGTCTGCTTCACGAACTCAGGCAGCCCTGATGCAGCAGCTCCAGCAGGAGCAGCAGGAAAACCTGGCCCTGCAAGATGCATTAAATACTTGCCAGCAGAGCCTTCAGCAACAGCTATCCAGCTGGAATAAAGAGCGCGCCCACTATGAAGCCAATCTACTGCGCACTGACGATCTGGATGACGCCGCTATCGCCCAGTTTATGCCGCTATTTTTCGCGCATTTTTGGCAAAAAGTCAGCCCGAACGATATGGCGATGCTGCTGGGCAATCTGACTTTGCCCAACATCTCAAGCCCCTGGCCGGAACCTAACAGAAGCGCGTTAGCGATTAAAAAGCGCAGCTTTCAACAAAGCCAGTTTCGTCACCAGCAACAAATCAAAGCTATGGTGCGCAAATTTGTTGAAGTGGGTTATTTGACGGTGCGTCCTGAAATGGAACCGTTACTGGAAGAGTAAGAGAACTGACGCCCAATGACATCGCCCTTTGAAGATTTACGCGCCGATCCTGACTTTAGCGCCTGGCTCGCAGGACTTATCAGTGACGAGGTCCAACAGCAGCTGCAGCAAGCATGGCGACAGTTAAGCGAGCCATCGCCGAATCCCGTGCCCGCTGCCCCTCAGTTTAGCGAGCCCGCGCCAGAGCCAATACCTGACGCCCTGCAACCGCTACGGAGCATCATCACGATGGTGAAAAACGATCCCGAACTTCAGGAGAAATGGTTGCGCCGCCCTCTTTCCGACGACGAGGCCGAGCAGTTCCAGCAGGTGTTAGTTATCGCCAGCCACTGGGATCGCATCGAGCGCCTGTGGGACGTGCTCGCAGAACGGGTGAAAACCCGCGCGGCGCCGCTTAATGACGCTGAGCTACGCCTGATGGAATACGCCCTTTCGCTGCATAACCGACTGTGGATTGACCGGCTGGCGGAACTCGAAACCGTGGCTACCGCCAGCGCTTATAACTATGAAATCCATAACGGCGTCGGCCGAGGTGATACCATCATCGCGCTTTGGCAGCCTGGGCTGATTAATAGCGCAGGCAAGCGGGTTCGTAAGCCCTTGGTGCAGTTATAGTAACCAGAAAAAGACGGATACGAAGAGAATAAACATGCTGGAAAAACTTCAGAAACGTGCCTGGCTCGGGTTGGTTGACACCTTCTGGACCGAGCTAAAAAGCAAAGAGAGCTTTGGTATACTCGTTGATAGCGAGCAGACGAGATGGCTGGTGCAAGCGAAGGACGATCGGCTACTGCTCTGGACACATGATAATCGCTACTACCCGCCCGGGCGGGTGGAGGATAACCAAGCATACTGCAACGAGCTGCGCTGGCTGGGGCTCAAAAGCTGGCGCGTACCGACCCGCCACGAAATGTTGCTGTTTGCCAAAAACCCGAAAAATCCGTTGCGTCAGGGCACTTATAATCGCCTGCGCGATAAATACGCCTTTAACGTGGTGGAAGGTTATATCGATCTTGATAACGCTAGCCCTTCCGCCAATATGGGGCGTGAGGCTTCCTCAATTCCCTGCACCTCAGTCACGAAACAGGTTTTCGCTGATATTCTGATCGATCTGCCGGTCAAGCTGAGTTCCCTAATCGAGCCTGGCCGTAACTGGCTGGATGGCTGGGAAGATCAGCTCAATACCATACTGGTGGAGCTGGATTACCAGGTTAACCGCCTGCCGAGAATCGATCCCCTCACCTTTACAGATATCAATAAAGGGATATGGGAAATGTGGGGGCAGGACGCGAATACCCTTAAAGCTCTGAACATTCGTCCGCGAGACCCGGCGCGAGATATTCGCTCCGGCTGCGTCGCCATCGACTTTGGTACCAGCAGCACCGTGGTGGCTTATGAAACCGAAAACGGCCGCAAAGAGTTAATGCGCATCGGCGTACGTGATTTCTATGAGCGCATTGAACCGCGCCATTTTGAAAACCCAACGGTGTTAGAGATTATCAATTTGCAGGCATTGTTAAGCGAATGGACCGAAGAGGCCTACCGCCCCGGTGTGCGCTGGGAAATGGTGCACTGCTCTCACGAGGCGCAGGCAAAACTGCGAGATAATCAGAGCGATATCTACACCGTCAGCAGCATTTTGACCCGGCTGAAACAGTGGGCGCTGCGCCAGTCCAGCGATCATCAGGTGGTATTTACCGACCAACAGCAGTGTGAACACACCCTCGCACCGCTCACCCAAAGTAACCCCACGCTTGGAGAGCGGCTGGATGTCACTGGTGATTATCCCTTCGATCCCATTGAGCTGTACGCTTGGTTTTTAGGAATGACCATTAACTGGCGCGGTCGGGGGATCTCGCTGGAATATTTCATGACTTTCCCGGTGGAGTATCCGCGCGAGGTTAAAGAAAAACTTCTCGCCAGCTTTAAACGCGGATTACAGCGCAGCCTGCCGCCAACGCTGGTGGAGCAGCCGGAATTGCTAAACGCCTTTAGCGTCGAAGAGTTAGCTAGCGAGCCTGCCGCCTATGCGGTGTGCGCGCTGGATGCCCTAGCTATCCAACCCGGCGAACAGGGTGCAGCCTACGCGGTATTTGATTTTGGCGGCGGCACCACCGATTTTGATTTCGGCTACTACCGTCACCCCTCAGAAGAAGAGGAAGATGAAGGCTTCGAACGGGTATTTGAGCATTTCGCACCCGCGGGCGATAAATTTTTGGGCGGAGAAAATCTGCTGGAAAATATGGCCTATAGAGTGTTTCGTAATAACCTCGATTTGTGTCAAAAATACCAAATCGCTTTTACCCAGCCGCTGGATGCCGACCCATTCCCAGGTTCAGAAATATATCTTGAGAAAACCCAGGCGGCCTACAGCAATACCATGTTGTTGATAAGCGAGTTGCGTCCGTTCTGGGAAACGTCCAGTACAGCAGAGCCGGATATTGAAGATAAAACCTGCACGGTGGACCTGTTCAACCGGGCGGGAGGAAAAGTCAGCTGCGATTTCGTAATCCCGTATGGCGAGCTGGCAGGGTATCTTGAACAACGCATCGCGCTGGGCATTGATAAGTTTATCGCCGCGCTCGGACTGGCATTTACTCCTTTACCTGAGGAGATACATATTCTGCTGGCGGGCAATTCTAGCCGATCGCTGTGGATCTCCAGACTGTGGGGACTGGCCGACGATCGTCAGGATGCACTGATATTTACCAGAATGGCCGAGGGTTTTGGCAACGATATGCCTGCGTTGCATATTCATGCGCCGCTCAGCACTAATCCTGACGCTCCCTATCAGCCGACCGCCAAAACCGGGGTGGCACTCGGGCTACTGGATTTGCGGCCTGGCGGCGCTACCAAAGTTATCAACCATACTCGCCAACAGAGCATGGGCGAAGCCGGATTCGCGTTTAACGTGGGCCGTACCCGCGCCGGATCGTTCCTGGTTGGCTTAGCCATGAATAGCCGCTATGAAGAGTGGTTTGAACTGGGGCCCCAGCGCGAAGGGATTTTTGAGTTGCTGTATACCCAGTCGCCGCTGGCCCAACAGGGCACGCTGTCCTCCGTTGATAGCGAAGTGAAACGCCTGCGCTTACGCCTGGGGGTGAATCAGAAAGGACATCGGGTATTTGCCAAAGCTACTGCGCCGCACCAGATAAGCCTGGTCACGGCTGCAAACCTGGACGAACTGGCGGAAAATCGAACGGATAATCATCAGGTGCTGGAGTTGAAATAATCTGAATTTCCCGTATCGCTTTTTGGGTTGGGCTGGAGTTACCCCACCCCGGTAGACGATCCTTCCCTTTAGTTTGGACTGATACCAAAAGAGTAAATTTTTTGTTGCCCTCATGGCGGCCAGCCCGCTATTTGCAACGATGGGTAAAGAAAAACCGCTAAGTGACCTTACACAGCAACCATTGGAGCCACAATTATGACGATTAAGCAGCCCGTTGAGGTCTGCATGATGGATTTTGCCACTTTGTGCAACAATGGAGCAACTTTACAACTCGACCACTACCAACGACCCTATGTTTGGGACAGACACAAGGTCAATCAGTTGCTGGAGGATTTGGACGAGTTCAGGCGTAGCGCCAATGGGCAGAAAGTCTATTATCTAGGCACCCTATTGCTGCATCGAAATGACGAAAAAAAAGCCCGCTTTGTGATCGATGGTCAACAGCGCCTCAGTACCCTAGCAGTGCTCTATCATGCTTTGCATAATGAATTGCCCAAAGGATTAGAATTTCATTACCGCTCTCCCATCTCAGCTCGTAATTTGCGAGTAGCACGCAAGCTAATGAGCGAACATCGTGAGTCAGCTTTAGAGCCATCCATCGTTGAGCAATTGTGTTTTACGGTGATTACAGTTGAGCGCGAGGATCTCGCTTTTACCTTTTTTGATACTCAGAATTTTCGCGGAGTACCACTTAAAGCGACTGACTTGCTCAAAGCTTATCATCTGCGGGCTGTGAACGGGCCCAACGTAAAACATGTCGAGTCATTGCAGCAAATCTGTGCTCGACGTTGGGAGCATGTTCAAATGGCAGGCCCTAGGCGGCAGGATTGTGAGCAGCAAGATTTTGCACCTGAGCTGTTTCAGAACTATTTGTGGCGTGCCCGCAACTGGCGGGGTAATAAGCAAATGAAGCGTGAAGATCACGATAGTCTGCTGGAAGCCTTTCAACAACACAGTGTTGGTGGTGGTGAGATTGATGAGATCCCGCTTTATCCGGGATATCACAATCAATTTGCCAATTCCCTCAAATTGCAAAGCAGCGATGACTATCGCTTGGCATTGAACCCGTTACAAATTAGTGGAAGCGCAGCCAACCTACCATTTACCTTGCGCCAGCCCATTCATAAAGGCATCTGTTTTTTCCTTTATGCTCAAAAATATGCCTCTTTACTTGATGCTCTTTTGTACCAAGAGAATACCTGCCAAGAATTAGAGGCATTCCGGGAGTTTTATCGGCGTGTGGTACGTTCTAATGCCTATTACTTACAGGAGCTCTTTAACTTGGCCCTTCTGATGTATGTCGACCGTTTTGGTTATCAACATCTATTAGCCTTTGCAATGGGTTTGGAACTAGTGTTGGGGGGATTACGGTTGGAGAAAAGTTATATCTTTAAAGAATCACCACTTAAGTACTTACGTGACGCTCCTTACAATCTACTTGATGAGATATGTGGGGCCTATCGCCCACAAGAGGTGATGACATTCTTACGTTCTGAAATCGAACGTAGTAAGGGATACGCGAAGGCTGTCTCCATCGTCCTATCTAAGGGCGTACAGGGGCGTTACCTTAATGCGTTGCTGGATTATTTCAATCTTGATGGTATGCCTGAGGGTGACAGTTGGGTACTTAAACGTTGGCTAGGGATGGAAAAGTAGATGCAATATGAATCAAAATTAATGTCACTGGCTCAACTCATTGATGAAAAAAGATTTTTCAATATTCCTATCTATCAACGCCTCTATGTATGGGGTAGTGACCAGATCAAAGTATTACTTGATGATCTAGTCTCCGCCTGTAATGCAGACAAGGATGTATTTTACTTGGGTAGTACGCTGGTGATTGAGCAAGGAAGGACAGAATCTGGGCACCCCTTGTTGGATCTGATTGATGGTCAGCAACGTTTTACCACCTTGTGGTTGCTTAGCGTAGTAATTGAGCGCCTGCTCTCATCATCGAAAAACAGTGAGCGAAGCCAAAACCCCCTTTCCTGTTTTCTCTGTGCCCAGTTGGGAAATAGTCGTGAGCCGCGGATTCGGTTTGCCATTCGCCCTGAGGTAAGCCGTTTTTTTGCAGCCTTACTTGATGGCAGAGCTGCATCTGATGAGCAAAAGGCCGCTGCGTTGAGTTATGCGATGCAGGTCATGGAGGGTTACTTCACCCATAGAACGGATGACACCCACCGGATTGATCTTGTCAAATTGGGTACGTTCATCCGTGATCGGGTTCAACTGGTATTGACCCTGGTACCGGCCAACACGGACCTTAACAAGTTGTTTGAGGTCATCAACAATCGCGGTGTGCAGCTGCAGCACCATGAAATTTTGAAAGCTCGCTTGCTGGCGTTACTGCCAGATAGCGCTGAGCGCGAAGCCTATGGCCAGATGTGGGATGCCTGCTCATTTATGGGGGCCTATGTCGAAAAGAACCTACGTACCGTTAAAGGAATAAAGCTGATCCCGCTTTATAATGTCGAGGATGCTAAACGAGACCGGGAGATGCTCTCTGATCCCTTGGTTATACGTGACGTACTGCTGGAATTAGGTATACAACAAGACCTCAGACACCACTCATTAGACTATATCCTCAATGATGAGACACTCCTGACGGAGCCATCTAACAATGCTTCTGAAAATAACGAGGCCTATGAAGCCGATGATGTACGCAGTATTATCGGCTTTTCCATGCTCTTACAGCATGTTTTACGCCTTTTTCTGTTACATCAGCAACGCGATGATATCAGCAAAATCCTAGACAAAGAGCTGTTACAGATCTTCCAGACTCATTGGCTGGCGGGGCTAGCCCAGTGTGAGAAATCAGAACAAGCCAATAAGATACGTCGCTTTATCGAATTGTTGTGGCGTTGCCGCTATTTGTTTGACAAACACATTATCAAATGGATTAGCGATGATGCCAATGAAGAAAGTCATGGTATACGTCGCCTGAGAGTGAATGAAAATCGGAACGGTTATCAAAGCCTTATTCGCGCTAGCCGTGATGCCGATAGCGGGTTTGCTATGTTACAAAGCATGCTCTATCACTCACAGCAATTGACCACCCATTATTGGCTAACTCCCTTTCTTAGTTACCTACTAAATCATGGCGGTGAAGGTGCCCACCGATACCTGCAATATCTGGACAATCACTTGCTTTGCAGTGGCAGTGAACAGCCACTGATCGAACGAACCCGTGCATTTGTGTTGAATCCATGGTGCGATAGCTATCCGATCCGCGATATGCAGGCAGTGCTGAGAGCTGATGAGGGAACCGGATTTTCTCACTACTGGTTTTACAAGCTGGAATATATTCTTTGGGAGCGTTATCGCTTTCAAAAAGGGAGTGCCTGGCAGGCATTCCGAATGACAGCCAGGAATTCAGTGGAGCATGTTTCCCCACAGCAGCCTGAGCATTTTGATTCCAACCGAGTGAGCTCTGAAATACTGAACTGTTTTGGTAATTTAGGGCTAGTTTCACGCAGTATCAACTCAGAGTACGGCAACAAACCCTATGTTGAAAAACGGGCTCGTTTCATTGAGCGTAACCAGAGCAAGGTGGACTCACTCAAGTTAGCACTAATTTATGAAAATGAGCAGTGGAGTGACGTGCTAGCACTGGCTCATCAGCAACAAATGCTTGAGGAATATAATGCGTATTTTTCTGAGGTGAATCGTGACTTTTTCATCGGCACAACCTCCGCCAAGGGGAAGTGAATATCATGCCGGAATTCTGTTTCTGAATGGAGCAGGATTTCGGGACGGGGTCACCGTGTTAGCTGAATTCATTTAGCCAATGAAAATATAATGTAACTAGATTATTAATTTTACACTTCGTTAAATATTAAAACTAGTAAAGCTCAAGATTATTGTAAAGAAAGTGAAGTTATTTGACTTAAAATTAAATAAGTTGAGAAAAATCACAATCTTGGTACAGTATGCAACATTGATAAAATCCCACCTGTATGGTTAAGAAAACACCATGGAGATAGCATGATCCGCTGCCACCTAGCTCGATTAATGGGTGAGAGAAAAATGCGCATTAGCGACGTGATACGAGAAACCGGCCTAAGCCGTACCACCGTCACGCTACTTTACAAAGAAACCGCACTCAAGGTGGACTTAGGGGCGCTCGATAAGTTGTGCGATTTGTTTAACTGCGAAATTCAAGATCTATTACAAAAGCCGCCAGCAGAAACCGAATTTAATGAGAACAAGTAATGACAACAACCAACGATAAAAAGCCATCAGAAGTACTCGCCATAGAAGATGGCATGATGCTGGATTACTTAACCAATAATCCAATCAAAGAAACGCCTAAAGAATTGGTTCGTCAAAAAACCTTACGCGCCTTGTTCCATGAATACGGCATCAGTGCTGAAGATATGGAGCTTGACGTCAAAATTAAGATTGATGGCAAACAGAACAAAATAGATATCGCCATTTACGAGCATGGTGCAGATCATATTCCTGAAAATATCCGCCGAATTGTTATCTGTGATAAAGAGCCGAAAAAAGGCAAAAAATCCGCAGTAAAAATGCGTGATCACGACCAAGCGCATAAAGATCTTCAGTTGATGGAAGATATAATGCGCGAACAGGTTGGCGATAAATACGTGCTAGAAAAGTGCCAGTGGGGTTTGTGGACCAACGGCATCGAATTTTTCTTTGTGGAAAAACAAGAATCGCGTTTCGATACCAAATTCATCGCAGTTGGTGATTGGCCATTAGCAGATGAGACTTTAGGTAGTCGAGATGTTGCATCAAACGCACAGCTAAGAACCGCTGATCGTGAGATGCTACTTACTGCATTCCGTCGTTGTCACAATTTTATTCATGGTAATGAAGGGATGCCTAAAGACGCAGCATTCTGGCAGTTCTTATATCTGATTTTCTCGAAAATGTATGATGAGCGCATCGGCAATCGAGATCGCGAGTTTTGGGCATCACCAACTGAGCAGTTTGACGACGAAGGCCGTAAGAGGATCAGAGCACGCATTACTCCGCTATTTGAAAAGGTAAAAAAAACCTACCCAGAAATTTTTACTGGCAATGAAGATATTACTTTGTCAGATCGGGCTTTGGCATTCATGGTATCTGAACTTGCTAAGTACGACTTTACCCGCACTGAAATGGACGCCAAAGGTGCCGCCTATCAAGAAGTGGTGGGTGATAACCTACGTGGTGATCGTGGTCAATACTTTACACCTCGTGGAGCTATCAAGCTCATTGTCGAAATGATGGCACCACAACCACATGAAAAAGTGCTGGACCCATCATGCGGTACTGGTGGTTTCTTAGAACAAACCTTAAGCTTTATTAACAAGCAGCTAAGAGAAAAAGAAGCTATCAGCCTGGCGGCTGAAACCACCGAAGAATTCATTTCTATTCAGCAACAAATTAAAGAGTTTGCCGAAAACAATCTGTTTGGTTGTGACTTTGACCCCTTCCTGTGCCGTGCATCGCAAATGAACGTGGTGATGGCAAGTAATGCCATGGCAAACATTTACCACATGAACTCATTGGAATACCCTCACGGACATTTAAAAGGCGTAAACCCCGCCAAGAAAACGATTCCTGTTGGTGATTCCAGCGGTAAAGACGGTAGTGTTGATGTGATCTTGACCAACCCTCCTTTTGGTTCTGACATCCCAGTTACCGACAAGCAGATTCTAGAGCAATACGACCTTGCCTATGTTTGGGAGCGCACTGAAAACGGCGGCTTTAGAAAAACAGAGCGTCGTAAAGATGCGGTTTCGCCCGAAATTTTGTTTATTGAGCGTTGCGTGCAGTGGCTTAAGCAAGGCGGACGAATGGGGATCGTGTTACCAGACGGTATTTTGGGTAACCCTGGTGATGAATACATTCGCTGGTGGTTGATGCAAGAGTGTTGGGTGCTTGGTTGTGTCGACTTACCGGTTGAATCATTTATCGTTGAAGCTAACGTAAACATTTTAACTAGCCTGCTGTTCTTGAAGAAGAAAACCGATACTGAAAAAGATGCTATTGCCATTGGTGGAGAGCCAGAATACCCCGTATTTATGGCTGTAGCAGAAAAGGTAGGCTTCGATCGTCGTGGTAATACACTCTATGAGCGCCACCCAGACGGTGAAGAGAAAGTTATCGAAGAAGAAGTTGAAGAACGTATTCGCATTAATGGTCAAAACGTGGTGCGTAAGCTGAAGCGTCGCAGCAAAATTTTAGATGACGACCTGCCAAAAATTGCCAAAGCCTGGAAAGAGTTTCGCGCTAACAATCCGGAGCCATCGGTATGATCACAAGGATAGAGGCCTATAAATACCGCTGCTTTAACACCTTGGATCTCGCACTTGAGCAGCAGCATGTATTTGCAGGCTCTAATGGTTCAGGCAAAACAACGTTACTTGATATCCCAGCTTTGTTTGGTGATTTATTGAATGTATCGGATATAAACGATGCGTTCTTTAAACCTACCAAGGGTAGAGAGCGTGCTCGCGCAGAAGCAGCCAAAGAAGTTGTTCATCAGCTTCGTGGTGAATACTTTATTTTGGTATTGGAAGTTCGCTTGCCTCCTTCGATTATTGAAGAATTATTAAGAGGCGCTAGCGATGCCTGGCAGAATAAGTTCCAGGAAATTGAATTAAGACCCGATACTGCGCGATACGAAATATCGTTCAGAATCAACCAGGATATATTTCAAGTTTCAGAAGAACACTTAACACTTTTTCCTAATAATGAGTTGCGCCCAGAGCATGGCATGGGTCTTATTGGCGTAGATGACTTCAGGCGCAGTGCGCCTTGGTTTAAGGTGTTGTCACGCAGTTTAGGTACCAAGGTTAAGTACCAGGCAGAGTATCAAGCTGGTAAATCATCCATCCTTGAATTTGGCCTACGAGATAACCAATTGGCTTTGGCCGCGCTACCTGCTGACCATGATTTATACCCCGCAGCGTTATGGCTACAAGAGTTTCTTATTCAAGGCTCACACTGCTACGAGCCACAATGGCCTGCAATGCGATTGGCTGCATCGCCAAGAAATAAGCACGCCTTTAAAGCGGACGGGAGTAGTTTGCCTTGGCAAGTACATGCCTTGCAGCATCGCGATCCCGAAGGCTTAAATGAATGGCTAGAATTGGTGCAAATGGCGCTGCCTTCTATTGCCAAAATTGAAGCCAAGCAGCGTATCGATGATAGCTTTTGTTACCTAGAAGTAACTTATAGCAACGGTATGATAGTGCCTTCGAGCGGCTTGTCGCACGGTACTCTGCATATCTTAGCGTTGACCATTATTCCTTATTTGCAAAATGCACCTAAGATCATCACCTTAGAAGAGCCTGAAAACGGTATTCACCCTAAGGCAATCGATGCGGTGTTAGAAGCGTTAAAGCTCACCTCTGATACGCAATTGTGGCTTTCAACGCACTCGCCTGTGGTGCTCGCCAATACCGAAGTAGAGGAAATCATCACTATGCGCTTTAACCAAGACGGCGCAACAGAAGTATTAAAAGGCCATGAACACCCCCGCCTAAAAACATGGAAGGGCGAAGTGGATTTAGGAACCCTATTTGCGGCCGGAGTGTTGGAATAATCATGAGGGATATTGTTTTTTTAGTAGCCGACGGTGAAATGCAAGCGACCGTAGAGGGCTTTTTTGAAAACCCAGCGTTTGATGCACGATTACAATGCGCCAGATTTGAATTCGATACTAAGCTAGATTTAATCAAACACCCAAGAAAAGATCCGGGTGTTTATCAGGATGGTCACAATCTGCTGAAAAGCTACGTATCTACCCATCATTACGCAGTTGTTATGGTCGATTTTGCATTTAATGACAATTTACAAGCAATGGATTATCAGCACTTTTGTGAAACCATCAAAGCTAATTTGCGAGCTACCGGGTGGCCTGACGATCGCTTTTTTGTCATGGCGATAAACCCAGAGCTGGAAGTATTAATGTGGCAAGCGGATACCAGCCGCATTGAGCCTATTTTTGATTATCCCAGAGAAAGAGAAGGCATTAGCCTTAGGGAGTGGCTGCAGCGGCGAAACCTTTGGAATGCTGAGGAGCTCAAGCCTGCTGACCCCAAATCAGCGATTAATATAGCTAGTAGTCAAGGTTGGGGGCGTAAGAAGGCTCACACACAGCTGTTTAAGCGTATTGCCAGGGACGTATCTTTCAAAGGTTGTGCAGATGAGTCGTTTAATGGCTTATTGCAAAAGATTCAAACTTGGTATCCGAGGATTTACGCATGAGAATAAAAACCATACCAAATAACTGGCTGAGTGATGAAGGGCGACGTCTTGATTGTGGTCCTTATATGACAGGAGCTAAAGAGGCGAAAAAAATAATTGACGACTGCTTATTGCCTAAGAAGGAATTAAAAGACTTTTTAGTAAATGGAGCTAAAGGTGCTTTTCATGCAGGGAGAGAAGGTCGAGTTTGGGTAAAGGAAGAACGTTATGGCGTTCCTTTCATGGGAAGTGTGGATATTATTCAGGCTAATTTAGATAGATTACCTTTTGTATCCAAAGAGCAAGTAAGTCGCAAACCATTATTCAGGGTTTTCAAAGATTGGGTTCTGATCACTAGGTCTGGAACCATCGGGAGAATGACTTTAGCTAGACAGGAAATGGATGGCCACGCTTGTTCAGAGCATGTTATGAGGGTCGTTCCCAATCCAGAGAAAATATTCCCTGGATATCTGTACTGCTATCTGAGAAGTAAGTTCGGTGTCCCACTTGTAGTCAGTTCTACGTACGGAGCAATTATTCAGCATATTGAGCCCCATCATGTAATTAATTTGCCTGTCCCAATTGTTGATAAACAACTTGAGGAAAAAGCGCATGAGCTAATAAACAAGTGTGGTGATAACCGAACTGAATCGAATGCATTATTGAAAAAAGCTGGGCAGCTTATCAATGAACATTTTAGTTTTCCAAATAAACTCGCCTTATCTCATCGCATTTTTACTCATTCAGCAGCTTCATCGTCGTTAGTACAAAAACGTATGGATGCAACTTATCACGATCGGGTTGCCCAAATGAGTGATGACTTGGTTGAACAGGCTGGCGCAGAGAAAACTTTGGCTGAGTTAGGAGTGAACACCGGTGAATCTGGGCGAATGAAACTGGTTTTCACCGAAAGTGACCATGGGGTTCCTTTTACAACGAGTGGTGAAATCTTCCGGGCCCGTTACGAACCACAAAGGTTTCTAGCAAAATCAAAGTTGGGTGATGTTGCAGATTGGGGAGTGCGACAAAAAGATATTCTATTGGCTCGAAGTGGGCAAGTAGGCGGCATTATTGGCACAGGTGTTTGGGCTGATTCCCGCTTTGAAAACGCAGCAGTGTCTGTCGACGTGATAAGAATTAAAGCTCAAGAATCAGAGGTTTTACCTGGTTATTTGTATGCCTATCTTATGTGTACAGATGTCGGTTACAGACAGCTTATTCGGTCAGCTGCCGGAAGCTCAATCCCACACTTATCTTCCAACGATGTTTTGAAACTAAAGCTGCCTCGTATGGGGACTATGGAAGAAAAAGCAGTGCATGAGCTAGTTCAAAAAGCAGGTGAGCTGGCTGCAGAAGCACAGAAGCTCGAAGATAAAGCAGTAAAAATGGTCGAAGACGCAATAGAAGCAGCAGCACCAAAGCATTAAGGAGAGGTTATGGCACAGGTATTTGCAATTGGTGATGTGGTTAACGATGAGGAGCGTAAAGCCATCGCTTGGTTAAAAGAAAAGTTACCCGACGATTACTTTATTATTCATAGCTTTGAAGTTGAACAGTATGACCAGCTGTTTGAAGTGGATATCTGTGTTGTTGCGCCCCATGCAATTTACTTAGTGGATGCCAAAGGCATCCACGGCCAAGTTGAGGTGGACGGCACCATGTGGCACACCTCCCACAACAGTTATCGCTCGCCATTGCCGAAATTACGCGGCAATGCGAAATCGTTATCGGGCCTCATTTGTAAGCAAAATCGCGCAAATATAGATTTGAAAAAAATCTATGTGGATACTGCGGTGGTTCTCACCATAGATGATTGCGAGTTTAAAGACCCGGAAGATCGCGAGCGCGGCCATGTAGTGGCACTAAAAAACAGCACCCGTTTCTTTACCGACAGTGCCCGTATTCCAGAACGCTTTGAGCGCAATGTGACTAAGTACATTCAGATTATCGCAGAGGCTTTGGGTAAGTCGGCAAAAAAACGCAGCCATGGTGAACGCTTTGGCAACTGGGAAGTGACTGAAACTTTGTCCGATAATCAGTATTTTACGGAATACAGAGTATTTAACATTACCGCTGGCAGTAAGGGCGGCACTGTACTGGCTAAAGCCTATAAAGCCGACCCCTACCTGCCAGATGAAGAGCGAAGCAAGCAAAAACGCCTGATTGAAAACGCTTATCGTGCGATTGCAAAAATGCCCTCGCATTCCGCCATTATAGGCGTGAAAGACTTCTTTGTTACCGAAGCGCAAGATAAATACTTGCTATTAACCGACGACATTCCAGGTGAAATACTTAGCAAAAAGCTTAAAGACGCAAGCTCACTGCTCACATTAGATCAGAAGAAGCGCATCGTTAATGACTTGTTGCTGGCGTTAGAGCATTTATGCCGCAATGACGTGGTTCATCGCAACATTACCCCTGAGCATATCTTAATGGGGGCAGATGGTCAGCCAAGGCTGATTGATTTTGACTATGCTCGCATAGGGGCTGAAAACACTACCACGATTGCCGACGAAGTACAGCAGCGGATCTCAAACCGTTATAAAGCCCCCGAACTGTGGGCTGATAGCCATGCAGCCAGCCGCGCCTCGGATATTTACAGTTTAGGTCTGGTTATTTTTGAGCTGTTTAGCGGTGACGCTGCCTTTGATTCGGTCACCCAAGCTATCGAAAAATCGTGTCTGTTCAGTACAAAGTTAAGTGAGCGATATAAACAGCTACCAGCAGAATTTGATAATTGGCTTCAAACTCTATGTCACAAAGAGGCACAGCAACGGCCAAGCCCAGAAGATGCGCTGGCGCAATTTAATGCACTCTGGCAACCCAAAGCAGCAGTAAACGCTATTGAGCCTAATAAATCCTCACAATTGAGTGTTAAAGCGCACAATACCCATGAGCCTTCAGTCAATTACAAGCGCTTACCGAGTGGCTACCAGCTAACTAATAAATACGTCGTGCAGCAACCGCTGGGTAAACCTGGCGGTTTTGGTATTGTGTATAAGGTAACGGATACCTTTGGTGATGTTTCGCGTGCGGTGAAGCTGATTTTGAATGATAGAGAATCGGTATTAGAGCGTTTAAAGCAGGAATACCGCACCTTGGTAAAACTGCCAGAGCACCCCTATGTGGTAAAGGTGTACGATGCAGACGTGCTACCTAATCAAGGCCCGCCTTATATTGTTTTTGAGTACCTTGAAGGACTAGATGTAAGTGAGCTGATCCAGCAGCGCTCATTAACGGCACACGAAGTGTGGACTATGTCCAAGCAAGTAGCGGAAGGGTTGCAGCATTTACACGAGCATAATATTTTCCACTGTGACATCAAACCACAAAACCTGATTTGGAAAGACGGTAAAGTTCGTATCATCGATTTTAACGTATCGGTAGATGCTGAAGATCTAACCTTAGGGGGCGGTTCAAGAAAGTATTTACCACCAGATTTAAGCATTACCGAAACACCGCAAGCCTCTGATTTGGTTGACAGGGATATATATGCCTTGGGCATAACCCTGTATCGTGCCATGACCGGTGAATACCCATGGGCCAATGTGCAGTACCCACCTATGGATGAGTTAGCACGTCACCCCAATGAGTTTACCCAGAGCTTTAATTTAACCGATGATGTTTCGGCGGTACTGCTAAAACTGATCGCCCCTAAACGAGTTGACCGTTTTGAATCTGCCGAGCAATTGCTGAAAGCATTGAATAAAGTCCAGCAGTTGAAAAAGGCACAAACTTTATCGGAAGAAAGTACTTCGCAATTTCATTTGCCGCCTCTTGCTGACGGCTCTAACCCAAGTAAATCTGCGTTTCATGATTTTATGCTGACGCTGCATAGCCAAAGTCGTCACTCAAATGCGGGTACCCGTGGCTTAGATGATTACGCAAAGTTAATTTACGTAGAAACCGCCTTGGATACCGAGCTTGCTCCAGCAACTCTGGCTGGGCAACTGCGCTTAGTGCTAATTACCGGTAATGCCGGTGATGGTAAAACCGCATTTCTGCAGCAATTGGAGTCTCAGGTTGAGGCGCAAGGTACGAGCGTTCACTTAAATGCACAAGGGAATGGCAGTTGGTTTGAGATAAATGGTCACAAATACCTGACTAACTACGATGGTAGTCAAGACGAAGGTAGCAAAGATAATGATGTGGTACTCGAAGAGTTTTTTACTGTCTATCGAGGTGACGATTCAAATACGTGGCCACACCATGAAACCCGGTTAATTGCCATTAACGAAGGTCGGCTAGTCGACTTTTTAAGCCAACACTCGGAAGGCTTTTCCGCTCTTAAAGCCTTAGTTGAACAAAGTTTAAAAGATGGTTCAGTGCAAAATGACGTGGCGGTAGTAAACCTGAACATGCGTGATGTGCTTGCTTCGACTCAAAATCAACCTGAATCTATTTTTGAGCGCATCATCGGAAAAATGACGTCGGCCAAGGTTTGGCAAGGCTGTGATTATTGTGCGCTAAAAGACAAATGCTACGTTAAGCACAATATTGCTACCTTTCAGGACGAGCAAACTGGACCTAAAGTCATCGAGCGTTTGAAGTATATTTACAAACTGACCAGTTTACGAAATCAGCTACATATCACGATGCGTGATTTGCGTTCGGCACTGAGTTATACGCTAGTCGGTGAATACTCCTGTAACGAAATTAAAGAAATCTATGCCAATGGCGAAGGCGACAAAATTCTTTATGGCTATTACTTTAACGCTTGGTGCGGTAACGACAGTACGCAAGATAGATTGCTAAAGCTGCTAAGAGAAACCGATATTGCTCAAGGGTCTGACGTGCGCTTAGATCGCGGACTGGATTTCTTAGGCTTAGATGCTGTTGATTGGTTACAGTTCGAGCAGCGTAGTGAACACGAAACCCAACTCCTGGCCAATGCTCATCAGAGCTTACCCAATGGCACGGCATTAAGTGAGAGTAAGGAACGCTACCTATCTCATCGTAATTTGGTTGGGATGTTACGCAGAAAGGCATACTTTGAGCGCCGTGGAGAAAATTGGCAAACATTACTGCCTTATCGTTCAGCGAAGTTATTAGTACGTTACCTCGGAGACAGTGCATTACTGAATGAAGCGAAATCGCTTGCCATTAATGCAATTAATCGTGGTGAAGGTTTGCATAACCCGATGTATTTTAATGGTCAACTGGCGATGCAAGTACGTAAGGTACATTTAGGCACTATTAGAAATTATCGCTTATTCCCATCGGATGTTTTTTCAATTGAAGTGAAAGACTCAGCGATGAACTCTTCATTTGTGGAACATAGCCCACAGTCACTATTGCTGAAGTACCAAGATGCAACCGGTCTTACTGCAGAGTTAGAATTGGATTTGGATTTGTTTGAAATGCTGCATCGTCTTAACCAGGGCTACGTGCCTTCAGCCCAAGCGGAGCAGAGTTTTTATTTAAGTTTAACCGTATTTAAGAACGTACTGGCTTCAGCGCCCTATCAAGAGGTTTTGCTAACTACCAACGGCCAACAGTATGAAAAAATAACCCGCGACGAAGGTGGTGTTTTGCAGTTAGAACGATTGGTAGCGGAGATTCAGCCATGAAGTTAGGTAAAAAAGATAAGGCTTTTCGCACTAATAAGGTGAGCTATCTCGATTACAAAATTGTCGAAATGGACAGAGTTTTAACTCATCTATTCGCTCGGCTTAAGCACAATGGAGCTTCCAGTAAACTAAGTGCTAAAGGTATGACGGTTGAGTTGTTTAAAGACGAGTTTCTAGACTCTCGTAACGGGAAACATTTTAAAAACTTCTCTCAAGCACCCATTACTATTGAAAAGTGGATTGAAACCCATCTGGTGGACCTAATTAATCGTGGTAAGGCTAACGAAGCCGTTGCTGCACCTAGACCACTTCACGGTAATACTTATTTGTTTCGAAATCCTAAAAATTGCCGGGATTATGGTGCCTCTAAGCAAGTATATGAGTTGCTATACCATGCCAATAATGGTCAGACCGCGATTAACCGACTCAAACAGTTTTTCTTTGCTGGTGTAGATTCTACGACAGGCCAGTATGATAATTTGTCGCAAGTAGATGTCGAAACGCAGGCAATATTAAGGCTGTCTGATCAAGTGAAGTCGGACGCGCCTGATCATGCTGACTTACAAGAACGTTTTGCGCCGCTTAATCAACAGGCTGCGGATATTCTAGCTGAAGATATCATTAAGTTACTGACGTATCGCCAGTATATTCCTCGGTCAGTGATGGTTGAGTACATAAAGATATTGTTAGCCTTTCACTTGGCGCTATACCAATTGAAATTGTTCAAGTTGCTGCCTGCTTTGGCTAAGAGTAAGGGCCGTAATCTCCAAGAGAGCAATAAACAAAAGACGGCCATCTATGTGGACATGACAAATGGCGCTAATGGCTTGAGTGAATCGATGGCTGAGCGAAGTGCGACGTTACATTACAAACGTATTCCTGCTTTTATTAAAGCCTATTTCGGCGTTAAAAAACTCGATGAGTTTGCAGAGTATCTATCGAAAAAAGGCAAATTATCGGGTTCAAAATCGATAAAACAAATGTCAGTGCCTGATTTGTTTACTCTGCTGGAGTCGCCGTTAGAGCAAGAGCGCGATCAGTTTTTTGGTCAGCGTAATGCTGGAATTTTAGATGCGTCAGTGTCATCTGCTCATGAATCAGAAGATATTCCGCCGGAGATTCATGCTATTACCCAACTTGGCTTACCTGAGTATGAAACCTACATAGAAATTTTGTTGTTTGTACAAGGTAATGCGATCCGTTCTGGCTTAGTCAAAAACCTAGATAGTTTTATGCTCAAAAATAAGCCTGGCGCTTTGTTAGAACAACAAAGTGGTAGCACTGGTGGACGTAGGTTTAGCGTTGATGGACGTCTGTTAGAGGTGCTGTTACAGCTAGCCGTACTTACCAAAGGTGGTGACTTGGGATTTCACACTAAAGAGTTGAGAGTCGATGAGTTGTTAACTTTCTTAAAAGAACGATATGGCATTTTTATTGATTCATTACCTGACACTGATGCTTTCTGTGAGTCATCAATTGATGTGAATAAAGCGCTTAGAGATAACTTATCTGGTTTTAAGCGCCGGTTACGAGAAATTGGTTTTTATCGCGATCTTTCTGATGCGTATGTAACACAAACGGTTACTCCAAGATATCAGATAAATAGTAAGCAAAATGAGAGCATGAAAGGACGTAGCGCATGATTAAGGGAATTCAAACTGTTATTAAGTCAGATATTGACGGCAGCTTAATCAGTGTCCTTGTACCTAAGTTTAGGATGTTACTAGAAACTCGCGGTGCGGGCCACTGCATGAAGGTATCTGATTTAGAAACTGAGCTTATGTATCAGCTTAGTGAAGTAGTATCTGGGGCTGTTGAGTATGCCCAAGTTGCCGTATTGGCAATGAAAGCGACTCGTAATTTTTCGGTTACCAGTACGAAGCTTGTTGAACTGCGAAACCCTGATGAACACGGCCAGCTTCGCCAGCCATTACTGATTTTTGTACCAAATGAATTAAAAACGTCCTCTGAAGACTCTTTTGGTGCAGCGACCTTTGAGCAAATTGATATTTCAGATGCTTATTGGCTGGCGTTTAATCAAGTAAAGGCTGAATCTCCCGATCCGATTAAGCGGTTGTTAGACGAAGTTTACTTCATTCTTCAAGAAAAGGCGGCGCTAAAACTCAGTGCTTATCAATGGTTGCGATACGCGTTAACAATTAAGGTGAATGGCTTTGATCCAAGTGTTGCTGGTGCTGCTCTTTACGAGCTGGGGCTGATTCCTGATCTTGAGTTGCATCAAGATCATTCCATGTTGGTACGCAAATTAGTTAAAAATCGCGAGAGTGTACAAATTATAAACCGCTCTGAGAAATCAGCGATTGCGACCGTTTATGACCTGCAGCTAGAAGGTGAAGATTTTAATAAGAGATTAGCGCTCTTTTTGAATGATCAGGAAAATCTACTCGATAGCAGTTGGCGCAAGCAATTAGTGGTGGATAGCAGCAACTGGGCACTCACTTTTGATAAGTGGCGCTTTCAGTATGAGGAAGATGCCACTGATACGGTTTGTTTAACGGTGACTGAGGTTGGTTTGCCGCTTATTTCTGATGATGAAACAGACTTAAACTTACAACAGCTGATTGGCCAACAAGTATTAACTACCGGCCAAGGTAGTTTGAAAAAGTTTTCTGTGACTTTTTCTGTTTCACCAAAACCTAGTGAAGTTAATGGGTTAGCGAAATATAAAGCTCAGGTGTTTACTCAACAAGGTGATTTTGTTGGGTTAATTAAGGTAGGTAAAGCTACATCAAAATCCACAGTCACTATCACGTTTAACAAGTTGACTGGAATCGAATGGGAAGAAGGATGGCATTACATTCGAATTCAAGCATTTGATGAAAACGATGAATTATTACCTTTGGTTGATGACAAACAGTGTCCAATACCGTGGGGTACGTCCAGTGCGGAGGAAGCTGGCTCACGAATTAATGAAAGTGAGCTGTTTTATGTATTGCCAGCGGCAGATGCTGAGGTTGAGCCGATTGAGGGGCGAAAAGTCAGAGAGGCGTCATTAGCGCATGCGAAGATTAAAGCTGAATTTGCCAACGTCATCGAAACTGGGAAATTTAGTAATGCTGAAGTAATGGAAACGACTTGGCAAGATAGTAAGAGTAAGGCTGAGTCGATCGTCAATGTGAAACTCAAGAAAGGAAGTGGTATTCAAATTCCCGTTACCACTTACTTAAAAAACTTTGAGCAAAAAATTCTAGCTAATCCAATGGCTGCTTTGACATGGCGTGTAGAAATTCGCAATCAAGAAGCAAGTGAGTCTGGTGCCGATGCTGTAAATTGGCCAATAAAGGGTGTAGAAAGTCAGTTTGAAAAGTTTAAAGTAGCACGTGAAACGTATTTTCAAATTATACATCAAGATGAGAAAGAGCTGGTTTCTGTCGCTCATGATCATGTGTCTTCATCACATGAAGCCTACCTGTATTCCAGCAGCTATCTAGAATACCTAGCAGCGGTATTTCAGGAAACTGAAAATGGGCATGACTATTCGACTGAATTAGCAGCGTTACTTCGCTTGGATTCACTTTCAATCGTGATATGGAATTATGACGGCAGCTATAAAAAGGCGATGTTACTGGGGCCTACACATCCACTAAGGGCTTTATGGCTAAGTGGATGGGCTTCTCTTGCGGAAGGCTGGGCAAGACAGAGTGAGAAGGTTGGTAAGGAAATCGCGGTTGGGACTAAAAACAGTTTATTAGAAGAACTCTCGTTAACCAATTTTCCTTACGTACTGCCAGACTCTCAGGGCCAGTTGATGGTCGCACTTGATAGTATTCATCCATTTTGGAGTATTCTGTCGTCTGCACAAGAAAAAGAGCCACAAGCACTCATTGATAAAATTAAAACTGCATTTGGTATTAAAAATGATTACCAGCAAGTTGGTAAGCAAAGTAGTGCCTTTCTAGCCACAAAAGTCGAAAGATATTTGATACAACATCCCTATGTGAACTGTTTATCGATCAATGTATTTAACGCGGGGTCTGCAGGAGCAGTAGCGGGTATGTTGTTGGCTTTGAGAAAGAAAGCGGAGCTAAAGCATATTAGTTTTGATATTCGTCTATTCGTAGCTGATCCATATGCGACAGAAGTAGGTTCTGATTTATTTAAGCTAATAAATAGTGACGAAGAAAGTGAGAATGAAAACCAGCTATTTCATTCAGCCGAAAATCACTTGCAGCCGAAATTAAGTATTTCGCTCAGAGCGAGCTCTGAATTTGAGCAGTCGCCTGATGAGTTTCAGTCTCATCTAAGCATGTTATTCGATGTATTCCCTGCACAAGAGTTATCGGTAGTAAAACCTCAGGTGGATGAACAAGTTGCGCCTATACACGGGTTGTATCAGGACTATTGCATTGATTATTTCGATGAGAATGGGGTTGTTGCTTGGGATCGCCACACGAGGCATGGTGCTGCAAAAATTCTTTTCGGCGGCCAAGTATCGGAGACTATAGCAAAACTGCCTAAAATGATCTCGGCAATAACCGCATCATTGGCGACGGGCGATTTTTCATTAGAACAGGTTCCAGTAGTCAGGTTGGCACTTGATAGCACTGAAAGAGCTTTGTTAAATCAATTACATGAAGTCAGTGACTGGGTATTCACTGTGGATAGAAACCTGGGAATTGAATTTTTTGATCACGGTGGTAAAGATGGGCGTCCTGATTATCTGATTGATCACAGCCCTGAAATGGCTTCTTCAAATACGCACAACTTTGTTATTACTTCGCGTTCGACTACAGAAATAGAAGCTTTATTGAGAGGGACGTTAGAACAGCATCAAATTGTTCCTAATGTAGATAAGGCGACGCGGGTTTTAGATTCTCTCAGAGCGTTGTCAGGTAGGCTAGCGCTAAAACTGGCCTCAAATAGCGCTTCAAAGTCGGAAGCCTTAGGGTTGGCCTTATCCAAACTTTATCTTGAGTACCAAGGAGTGTTTAAGGACCAGATCATAGTTCCTTTAGATGCTCATCTTGAGCTTTATTCTGAACTACAAAGGGCTGATGGTGAACTAGGTGCAGATGTTAGCTTTAAAAGAACAGATTTAGCATTGTTCGATTTGGATGCTTCATCGCGCACAATTCGTTGTAATTTAGTCGAAGTTAAGTGTTATTCAGAAGTCGGCGATATGACGAAGTACGAAAGCTTAAAAAAGAGCATCGCTGAGCAAATTTCAGAATCTGAGCGTGTTATTCAGCGTCATTTTGATTTAACGCGTACAACACCGGATAGACCTGATCGCTTAGTTAAAACACAAAAGCTCTGTGTCCTTCTTGAACATTACCTTAAACGATCTGAGCGTTTTGGTTTATTGAGTTCTGAGATTGTCGATGAAGCAAAATTTTTGCTTAGAACATTAGAGCAAGGATACAAGCTTTCAATCACCCGAAGTGCTGTTATTTTTGATTTTGGCCAGAATAGTTCCGGCATTGAAAAAGAAGTTGGTATCGAGTTTCATCGTGTTGGGCGAAACCATATTGACGAGTTGCTATCAGCTAAAGTCCCCGAGGATAATGAACAAAGTGAAGGGACGTTGGATTCACTTGAACTAACGCTACCTAAGTTGACTTCAGCCGAATTCTTACATAAAGAGCGAGATAGAACCGTATCTTGGGCTGAATTGGTATCCCAAGCTGTGATCACTTTGCCTGAGCGGCCCGATGCTTCAGAAAATGAAACGATTAAAGTACTGCCTTTTAATGATGATGAGTCGGCTACTGTTTCAACGTCGATTAGTCAGAACGTTGAAGAAGCAAAATCTGTTGATAATCCTGCTCCTATAGTAGCTAATTCTGCAGAGCCAGAGCCAGAGCCAGAGCCAGAGCCAGAGCCACCACTAGACGTATACTTATACAATCCGAACATAACTGCTGGCAATGAAGTTGAGGTCGTTCCTCACGATATTGTTCTTGGTGTCAACGGTGATTCTGCTCAGTTCGGCCTATTGGGAGAGGTCCATGGCCGGAAAATCGCTTTAGATTTAAACCATACTCACACACTAAGTTTATTTGGTGTTCAAGGTGGGGGAAAAAGCTATACATTAGGTTCAGTTGTTGAGATGGCAACTAAATCAATTCCATCGATCAATACGCTACATAAAGAGTTGGCGAGTGTGATATTCCACTACAGCGCTACTCAGGACTATAAACCTGAGTTTACATCGATGATCGCCCCAAATGACGATGTTACGCAATTAGCTAAGCTCAGAGAAGTATATGGTGCGGAGCCAACTTCCTTAGATGATGTTGTGTTGTTAGCTCCTGAAGACAAGTTAGACGAACGGCGTGCTGAGTACCCTGGGATTGAGGTGCATCCGTTGAAGTTTTGTTCTTCTGAATTGCAAGCTGGGCACTGGAAGTTTTTGATGGGGGCTATCGGCAACCAAGCCGCATATATTCGCCAACTAGGCAATATTATGCGTAAAAATCGAAATAACCTCTCGATTCAAGCGATAAGAGACGGGATACAAAACTCTAGTCTTTCTGAGTCTCTTAAAGACCTAGCAGATATGCGTTTGGATTTTGCTGAGCAGTACATTGATGACCAATTAAACGTTGGTTCGCTGATTCGACCAGGCAGAATGATCGTTGTTGATGTTCGGGATGAATTCATTGAAAAAGATGAGGCACTAGGTTTATTTGTGGTGCTTCTGCAAATATTCTCGGAAGCCAAATACCAAGGGCATTCTTTTAACAAACTGATTGTTTTTGATGAGTGTCATAAGTACATAGATAGTCCTGACCTAGTAAAAGGTCTTGTGGAAACGGTTCGGGAAATGCGCCACAAGGGTACCAGTGTCATGATTGCCAGCCAAGACCCGCCGTCTGTACCGGTCGAACTTATTCAGCTATCTTCACAGATAATTCTGCATAAGTTCAACGCTCCAGATTGGTTAAAGCATATTCAAAAAGCCTGTATCGGTTTGAAATCTCTAACACCTGAGAAGCTAGGAGCGTTAAAACCAGGCGAGGCATATATCTGGTCCAGTAAAGCAAATGACAATGCATTTGTAAGTGATGCAATGAAGATCCAGTGTCGCCCAAGGGTAACTAAACATGGTGGTGATACGTTGACAGCCGTATAGGCAAATGTCTTTTTTAGAGACGCATTTTAAAAAATTGATTTAGAACATATGTCGGCTTAACTCAGTGCGAAGCCAATGGGGAGTGTTAGAAATTCTGTGTCATTCCAGTAATATCTAAATAGAAAGGAGTGACACATGTTCAAGCCCTTCGATTTTGATAAAGCTCTTTAGTCCGGTCTGGCATTAACCGGTAAAGATGATATATTAACCCATTTAATCAAACAGTTAACCGAAACCGCACTGGCTGCAGAACCGGATTCTCATCTAGCTCAGGATGTGGAAGCTAACCGGAAAAACGGCTCCGATAAAAAACCATCATAGCACTGTAAGCATCCCGCATAATCGTGCCATTCACATTTAGAGATCTTCCGGCATACTCATTCTGCCAACGAAGGAGATCGCTATGCGTAAAGCCCGTTTTACTGAGCATGAGATCATCACCGTAATTAAATCGGTTGAAGCCGGACGAACCGTGAAAGATGTCTGCCGTGAGGCCGGCATCTCTGAAGCGACTTACTACAACTGAAAATCTAAGTACGGCTCCATGTAAGTGGATGATAATAAGAAGATAAAAGACCTTGAAGATGAGAATAAACGTCTTAAGCAGATGTTTGCTGATCTGAGTCTTGAGTGTCGTGCACTGAAAGATGTCATTGAAATAAAGCTCTGAAACCAGCCTTTAA
The DNA here is from genome assembly GCF_051851875.1 of Duffyella sp. Ts4. NCBI lineage: Bacteria > Pseudomonadati > Pseudomonadota > Gammaproteobacteria > Enterobacterales > Erwiniaceae > Duffyella > Duffyella sp. Ts4. Next base: position 85,457 of record NZ_JBLYPN010000006.1, read on the forward strand.
GCGTGAGCTAGCAACAAATCTGATAACCACATTCGGGCTCAGTACCCGTCAGGCCTGCCGGAGCCTGAACCTGAGCAGAACGGTTTACCACTACCGCCCGGATACCACACGTGACAAACCCGTTATTTTCGCATCACAGGCAGTCGCTGAACGGTATCTACGATACGGTTTTCCGAAGCTGTTCCAGTTGCTGCGACGACAGGTGCACCGCTGGAACCACAAACGGGTCCACCGTATTTACTGTCTGCTGAAGCTGAATTTTCGTCATAAAGGTAAACAACGTCTGCCGGTGCGTAATCCATTACCACTTGCCACACCGGAAGCGCTGGACCAGAGCTGGTCAGTTGATTTCATGCATGATGCCCTGATTTGTGGTCGTCGTTTTCGAACATTCAACGTTGTTGATGATTTTAATCGCGAAGTGCTGTCGATCGAAATCGACCTGAATTTACCGGCACAGCGTGTCGTTCGTGTGCTGGAAAGGATCGCAGCCAGTCGGGGTTACTCCGTGATGCTTCGTATGGACAATGGCCCGGAATTTATCTCACTGACGCTGGCTGAGTGGGCAGAAACGCACACAGTAAAACTGGAATTTATCCAACCCGGGAAACCGACTCAGAATACTTTCATTGAACGCTTTAACCGGACATATCGTACTGAGGTACTTGATTTTTATCTATTCAGGACGCTGAATGAAGTACGGGAAATTACGGAAATATGGTTGTCGGAATATAACAGTGAACGTCCGCATGAATCTCTGAACAATCTGACACCGGAGAAATACCGACTACAATATCATTTGGCCGGGATCTCAAAAAGTGCATGGAATTAAAAAGGGTTTATTTACAACTTTTTCTCTATTCGCATCAAGATAATCAGCTCACCACTGTAACATCAGCCTTCTCTCTCCCAAATGCTCCGCCTTATGTATGTAAACTGCTCGTACAGAGCTACGCTCTTGGTGACTCATCTGCCGTTCTATCGCATCCCTAGATCACAATCCTGATTCAATCAACGAGCTACAAGCCATCGTCCTGAATCCATGCCCGCATACTTCCGTTTTTGTCTCATAGAGTGAATCAGCAACACCATGCCTTGCCTTCAGTCAGCTTATAGGCTTTTGCTTCTGGCTTAGTCGAACGAACCTTCACATCATTCAAAGCCATGATGAATATCCTTTCAAGGGCTCTGTGCGGGTACAAACATTATCGAACCGCGATATCCCTCCATTGCACCCACATCAGTAAATTGATGTAGATTGAACTAAATTGACTTAGGCTGAGTGAAAAGCGAGGAAAGCCTTGCAGATACTTAATTTCAGGCGCAAAAAAAAGACGTTCGTTGATGTCTATTGATGTTCCGATGGTGCTAAGGCCGGACTCAAACCGGCACTTCCCATTTAAATGGCTTTATGGAGCTCAGTACTATTTATTATCCCTAAGCCATCCATATAATCCCCATACCACTGCAACATATCCCTTCTCTGCTCAAGATATTGCGCGTGGTTGTACGTCCCACGAATCGTGTTCTTGTCCACATGCGCCAACTGCAACTCAATCCAAGCAGTGTTATACCCCTGCTCATGCAAGATCGTGCTCATCGTGTGCCGGAATCCATGCCCTGTCGCCTTCCCGTGATAACCAATTCGCTTTAGCACTTGATTGATACTCGCTTCACTCATTGGTTTGGTGATGTCATTCCGCCCCGGAAATACCAATGAATATCGCCCTGTAACCGCTTGGATTTCGCGAAGTGCTTCTACCACCTGAGTTGACAACGGCACCATATGAGGTCGCCGCATCTTCATGCGTTCTTTAGGTACTTCCCAAGTAGCTTTATCGAAATCGAACTCTTTCCACTCCGCCAGACGTAGCTCAAGAGTGCGCACACCGGTCAGCATTAGAATACGCGTTGCAAGGCGAGTAATTGGGCTCCCCGAATAGGCTTCTAACGCCTGCAAGAACTCAGGCAACTCTTCAGCGAGTAAATGAGGAAAATGTTGCGACTTAGGCGTTGCCAAAGCACTAGATAGCTCAGAAGCAGGATTGCTCTCCGCTCGGCCAGTAACAATCGCGTATCTAAATACTTGATTACAAGCCTGTCGGATTTTACGCAGTTTGTCGAGCACACCACGCTTCTCTAACTTACGCAGTGTCGTTAGCATCTCCAAGGGCTTTATCTCTGCAATAGGCCGCTTACCGAGATCTGGGAAAATGTCGTTTTCAAATGCTTCCATCAAGTCATCAGCGTAGCCTTTCGACCATCCAGCACGCTTATATTCATGCCATTCCAGCGCGATTGATTTGAAGTTATTTTCAACACTCGCTTTCTGCGCCAGTTTTTCAACCCGCTTCTCTTCGCTTGGATCTCCACCAAGCGCAACAACCTTGCGTGCTTCCTCTCTCTTCAAACGAGCATCTGCCAATGAGATATCGGGATAAACACCGATAGAGAGCTTTTTCTCTTTACCCAGCACGCGATATTTTAAGCGCCAGTATTTAGCACCGTTGGGTTTGATCAGCAGGTAGAGCCCGCCGCCATCCGTTAATTTGTATTCTTTCTCTCTTGGTTTTGCAGTGTCGATCTGCCGTGCATTTAGTGGCATAGGGGGCCCCTAATTTCCATTGAACGAGATGAGCCCCCGCAAAGGCCCCCAGACACCAATTGATTTGGGTTGAACTGAGTAGACTTTGGTTGAGCTCGCGACAGAAAAATCCAGCGATATCAGGGAGTATAAAGCAAAGAAAGAGAGTTCAGTAGAGGTGTGTTGACCTGAAAATGGCACGCCCTACAGGATTCGAACCTGTGACCTACGGCTTAGAAGGCCGGTGCTCTATCCAACTGAGCTAAGGGCGCATGGAGTTGGGTCGAATTATACGGTCAGCGACCGGTGAGTCAACGTTTTTGCGCCGCTGGCGCTTCTGATGCTGAAGTTCTGCGCAACTTCAGATAATTCAATGCCTGACAGACGCCACCGCTTCTGCCAGAATAGGCGCAACTCCCCCGTTTCAACTCAACACAGTGGATTTCCTCTCTGATGGTAGCAAAAATTATTGATGGTAAAACGATTGCGCAGCAGGTGCGTCAAGAGGTTGCGGAAAAAGTTCAGCAGCGTCTGAGCGCAGGCAAACGCGCGCCCGGTCTGGCAGTGGTGCTGGTTGGCGAAAATCCTGCCTCACAAATCTATGTCACCAGCAAACGTCGTGCGTGTGAAGAGGTTGGCTTTATCTCCCGCTCTTACGATCTGCCTGCTACCACCAGCGAAGCGGAGCTGTTGGAACTGATCGATACCCTGAATGCTGACGGTGAAATCGACGGCATTCTGGTTCAGCTGCCGCTGCCCGCCGGTATCGACAACGTTAAGGTGCTGGAGCGCATCGCCGCCGATAAAGATGTGGATGGTTTCCATCCTTATAACGTCGGCCGCCTTTGTCAGCGTTCACCCAAGCTGCGTCCCTGCACGCCGCGCGGCATCGTCACGATGCTGGAGCGCTACAATATCGATACCTACGGCCTGAATGCCGTGGTGGTTGGCGCCTCTAATATCGTTGGGCGCCCAATGAGCATGGAATTGTTGCTGGCGGGCTGCACCACCACCGTCACGCACCGTTTTACCCGCGATCTGCGCCATCACGTTGAACATGCCGATCTGCTGGTTGTGGCAGTAGGTAAACCTAACTTCATTCCCGGCGAATGGATCAAACCCGGCGCAATTGTGATTGATGTCGGTATTAACCGTCTTGAGAGCGGTAAAGTGGTCGGCGACGTTGATTTCGAACAAGCGTCAGCGCGCGCCGCCTATATTACGCCCGTACCGGGCGGCGTTGGCCCGATGACCGTGGCGACGCTAATCCAGAACACGCTGCAGGCGTGCGAAGAATATCACGATGGAGCAAAGGCTTAACAATGGCGACTTTTTCTTTAGACAAACACGAGCACGTTGATCTGTGCGACTTAATGAAGCTGGAAGGCTGGGTGGAAAGCGGCGCGATGGCCAAATCGCTGATCGCGGAAGGCCACGTTACCGTCGATGGCAATGTGGAAACCCGCAAGCGCTGCAAAATCAAAGCGGGCCAGACGGTGAGCTTTGCCGACAACAGCGTGACCGTTGTCGCCTGATTGCCCTGCCCTCTGCGGAGGGCAATGCTTTTCCCCGCCACCTCTTTTACCGTTCTGCACCACTCAGCAAGCCAAAAAAAAGCGCCCGAAGGCGCCTTTATTACAGATTACTTACGACGCCAACTGGTGCCCTGCGGGCCATCTTCCAGAATGATGCCAAGCGCATTGAGCTTGTCGCGTGCCACGTCGGCCTGCGCCCAGTCTTTGCTTTGACGCGCGTCGTTACGCATTTTGATCAACGCTTCGATCTCCGCCACTTCATCATTACTGTTTTGCGCGCCGCTTTGCAGGAAGCTTTCCGCATCCTGTTGCAGCAACCCAACGATACCCGCGAGCTGACGCAGACGTGCAGCCAGGCCGTTGGCCGCTTCCGGTGATTCACTTTTCAGACGATTCACTTCGCGCGCGAGATCGAACAGCACCGAATAGGCTTCCGGCGTATTGAAATCGTCATCCATCGCCGCACGGAAACGGGCTTCAAACTCTTCTCCACCCGCTACCGCAGCCTGAGCGTCGGTCTGACGCAGCGCCGTATATAAACGTTCCAGCGCCGCTCGCGCCTGCTTCAGGTTATCTTCGCCGTAGTTAAGCTGGCTGCGATAGTGACCAGACATCAGGAAATAGCGCACGGTTTCAGCGTCATAATGCGCCAGCACGTCACGCACGGTGAAAAAGTTGTCGAGCGATTTAGACATCTTCTCGCGATCCACCATCACCATGCCGGAGTGCATCCAGTAGTTGACGTACGGGCCGTCGTGCGCGCAGGTCGATTGTGCAATCTCGTTTTCATGGTGCGGGAACATCAGATCGGAACCGCCGCCGTGAATATCGAAATGTTCGCCCAGCTGTTTGCAGTTCATCGCTGAACACTCAATATGCCAGCCCGGACGCCCTTTGCCCCACGGCGATGGCCAGCCCGGCTCGTCCGCCTTGGACATTTTCCACAGCACGAAGTCCATCGCGTTGCGCTTAACATCTGCCACTTCAACACGGGCACCCGCCTGCAGCTGCTCCAGATCCTGGCGCGACAGCACGCCGTAATCCGCATCGCTGGCCACCGAGAACATCACGTCGCCGTTGCTGGCAACGTAGGCGTGCTCACGCGCAATCAGCTTTTCCACCAGCTCGACGATCTCGCTGATATGCTGCGTTGCCCGTGGCTCAACATCCGGCGGCTGAATGTTCAGCGCGGCAAAATCGGCGTGCATCTCGGCGATCATGCGATCGGTCAGATCGTAAATACTTTCACCGTTTTCATTGGCACGTTTGATGATCTTGTCATCAATATCGGTGATATTGCGCACGTAGTTGACCTCGTAGCCGCAGTAACGCAGGTAGCGCGCCACGGTATCAAAGGCCACGAAGGTTCTGCCGTGACCAATGTGACAGAGGTCGTAAACGGTAATGCCACACACGTACATGCCAATTTTACCGGCATGAATAGGTTTGAACTCCTCTTTCTGACGACTCAGGGTGTTATAAATCTTTAGCATTGAGACATTCCGTTTTTACGTGTGCGGGTTAACAAATATGAATTTGATATTGTGCCGTATTTTTCACGCTCGCGCGATGTAAAGCAAGGCGCGCGCGGTGGGCTGACGTGTCATAGCAAATTGTGATATAAGAAACGTCTATTAAATGGCAGGCAGGATTCACCCGCCGCCGGCACTGACAAATATACTGAACAGGACGAAATTATGGTTACCTTCCAGACTAATCACGGCGACATCGTGATCAAGACTTTTGATGACAAAGCCCCTGCGACCGTCAAAAACTTCCTGGATTATTGCCGTGAAGGCTTTTATGACAACACCATTTTTCATCGCGTGATTAATGGCTTCATGGTTCAGGGCGGCGGTTTTGAGCCGGGCATGACGCAGAAAGCGACCAAAGACGAAATCCGCAACGAAGCCAACAACGGTCTGAAAAACACCGTGGGCACGCTGGCGATGGCACGTACTTCCGCGCCACACTCCGCGACCGCGCAGTTCTTCATCAACGTAGCAGACAACGACTTCCTGAACTTCCGCGACGAAAGTCTGCAGGGTTGGGGCTACTGCGTGTTTGCCGAAGTGGTTGAAGGCATGGACGTGGTTAACGCTATCAAAGCGGTGAAAACTGGCCGCAGCGGCATGCACCAGGATGTGCCAAAAGAAGACGTGGTGATCCAGAAAGTGATCGTCAGCGAGTAATGTCGCGCACGCTCTTCATCGCAGATATCCATCTGTGTCAGCAAGAACCGGCAATTACTGCCGGTTTTCTGCATTTTTTGCAGCGAGAAGCGCATCAGGCCGATGCGCTTTATATCCTTGGCGACCTGTTTGAAGTGTGGATTGGTGACGACGATCCTAATCCGCTGCATGCGCAGGTAGCCGCCGCGCTGAACGCCCTGCCGCTGCCGGTCTATTTTATTCACGGCAACCGCGATTTCCTGCTCGGCAAACGCTATGCCCGCGCCAGCGGCATGCAGTTGCTGCCGGAAGAGCAGGTGCTGAGTGCGTACGGTCATCGCGTGCTGATCATGCATGGCGACACGCTGTGTACCGATGATCAGGGCTATCAACGTTTCCGCCGTAAAGTGCATCAGCGCTGGCTGCAAACGCTGTTTTTGGCACTGCCGCTGTTTCTGCGACAAAAAGTGGCCACGCGTATGCGCGCCGACAGCCAGCAGGCCAATCAGCATAAATCGCAGGCGATCATGGATGTGAATGCCGCCGCGGTGCAGGAGGCGATGCAGCGTCATCAGGTGAGTCTGCTGATTCACGGTCATACCCATCGTCCTGCCGTACACGTTTCCGCCGAGGGCGAACGCGCGGTGCTCGGCGCCTGGCATGAACGGGGATCGATGATCGTGCTGGACGCCAGCGGCATCAGGCTGGTGGAATTCCCCTTCTAAATTGCCCGTTTTACGGCGACGCAACCGTTTTCCTTGCGGGCATGACATGCTATTCTCGGTGCCCTTCAAATCCTGTGCCGCTGCGCACGTATGCATTGATTTCACTCGACAGGAGCTGACCGCATGTCATCCAACGCCGCCCCGGCCCGTATCGCCATCGTCATGGGTTCAAAAAGTGACTGGGCAACCATGCAATTTACTGCGGAAATCCTCACCTCGCTTAACGTCCCGTTTCATACCGAAGTGGTGTCAGCACACCGTACGCCGGATAAGCTGTTCAGCTTTGCCGAACAGGCGGCTGACCAGGGTTTTCAGGTGATTATTGCGGGCGCAGGCGGTGCGGCGCACCTGCCGGGCATGATTGCGGCCAAAACGCTGGTGCCGGTGCTGGGCGTGCCGGTGCAGAGCGCAGCGCTGAGCGGCCTCGACAGCCTCTACTCCATCGTGCAGATGCCGCGCGGTATTCCGGTCGGTACGCTGGCGATTGGCAAAGCGGGCGCGGCTAACGCGGCGCTGCTGGCGGCGCAGATTCTTGCGCTGCACGACGCTGAACTGGCGACACGCATGCAGAACTGGCGCCAGGCGCAAACCGATGAGGTGTTGAACCATCCGGATCCGCGGGAGGAGGCATGAAGTCAGTTTGCGTACTGGGCAACGGCCAGCTGGGACGCATGCTGCGCCAGGCGGGTGAACCCTTGGGCATCGCCGTTTATCCGGTCGGGCTCGACGCCGAGCCGGACAGCCTGCCGATTCAGCAAAGCGTGATTACCGCTGAGATTGAGCGCTGGCCGGAAACCGCGCTGACCCGCGAACTGGCGCGTCATCCCGCTTTTGTTAACCGCGATATTTTCCCGCAGCTGGCCGATCGTCTGACGCAGAAGCAGCTGCTTGACCGTCTTGGTCTCGCCACCGCGCCGTGGCAGCTGCTGGCAGCAAAAACCGAGTGGCCGCAGGTGTTTGCCACCTTAGGCGAGCTGGCGATCGTTAAACGCCGCACCGGAGGTTACGATGGCCGTGGTCAGTGGCGGCTGCGCGCTGACAGCGCTGACAGCCTGCCCGACGACTGCTACGGCGAATGTATTGTTGAGCAAGGCATCGCCTTCAGCGGTGAAGTGTCGCTGGTGGGTGCGCGCAATCGTGCCGGGCACACCGTGTTTTATCCGCTGACGCATAATCTGCATGAGGAAGGCATTCTGCGCGCCAGCGTCGCCTTTCCTCAGGCTGATGACGCGCTGCAGCAGGAAGCCGAGCGCATGCTGGGCGCTATTCTGCAGGAGCTCGATTATGTCGGTGTGATGGCGATGGAATGCTTTGTGGTACCACAGGGTTTGCTGATTAACGAACTGGCGCCGCGCGTACATAACAGCGGGCACTGGACGCAGAATGGTGCCTCCATCAGCCAGTTTGAACTGCATCTGCGGGCGATTCTCGATTTACCGATGCCAACGCCCGCGATCGGTGCGGTGTCGGTGATGATCAACCTGATCGGCACCGATCTGAATGCCGACTGGCTGTCGCAGCCGCTGGTGCATCTGCACTGGTATGAGAAAGCGGTACGTGAAGGACGCAAGGTGGGCCATTTGAACCTGTGCGACAACGACACCGCCGCGCTGAGTGCGGCACTGGCGGCGCTACAACCGCTGCTGCCAGCGGAATACGCTTCTGGCATCATTTGGGCGCAGCAGCAGCTTAATGGCTGATCGCCACGGATGCAGATGAAAAAGGGCCGCACTAGCGGCCCTTTTTTTATGCGCCATCAAAACGCCGGAACAGCGCCTTGCCTTTCAGCAGCCTTACGCCGAGCCAGCCGCCGCACAGCGACAGCAGGATGGCACCGGTCAGCGGCAACGCCAGCCACAGCGTCAGATCGGGCTCCCACGGGAAATCAAACACCTTGCGTTGTAATCCCCACAGTGCCGCCTCCGCGCCAATCGCCGCCGCAATGCCGGAAACGCCGCCAAGCAGCGCAAACTCCCACCACAGCGTGCCGCGTAGCAGCGTTTTACCGGCGCCCAGCGTGCGCCACACCACCAGCTCCTGACGGCGCTGGCGCATGCCAACCTGAATCTGCGCTAACAGCAACAGCACGCCGCAGGCGGTGACCAGCACCACCATGATCTCCAGCGCCTGGCTCACCTGTGCCAGCACCTGACCAATCTGCCGCATGATGCTGCCGATATCGAGCAGGCTCAGCGTTGGAAACTGCCGGTTGAGCTGCGCCAGCAGCGGCGGATTATTCTCCAGACGGAAGCTGGTCAGCCAGGTTTGCGGCTGATCGTCGAGTGCGCCCGGCGGAAAAATAAAGAAGAAGTTAGGCCGCAGGCTCTCCCAGTCAACCTTGCGCAGGCTGCTGATTTTCGCGGTGAACTGCTGGGTATCGCCGGTAAAGGTCAGGCTGTCACCGAGACCCACCCCCAACCTTCCCGCCAGCTCCGCTTCCATCGACACTTCGCCGGTTTTTGGTGGCCACTCGCCCGCCACCAACGGATTGTGATCGGGGCGTTCGCGCTGCCAGGTGAGGTTCAGCTCGCGGTTAAGGGCGTTATCCAGCGCCGGATCGGCGGCTTTACCATTGATATCGGTCAGCCGCACGCGCGCCACCGGATAGAACGGCTCGGCTTTCACCTGATGCGATTGCAGAAACGCCTGCACCTGCGGCACCTGATCGGCGGTCATGTTGAGCAAAAAATAGTTCGGGCTGTCAGCAGGCAACTGCTGCTGCCAGCGATCGAGCAGATCGCCACGCATCACCAACAGCAGCGCCAGCAGCATAAACGACAGCGAGAAGGCGGCCAGCTGGCTGAGCGTGGTCCACGGCTGACGCAGCAGGCGATTGATCGCCAGGCGCAGCGCCAGATGCCGAACCGACACGCGGCGCAGCAACAGTAAACTGCCCCACCCCAACGCGGCAAGCAGCAGCGCCAGCAAAACAATGCCGCCCAGCAGCGCCCACAGTAGCTTACTGCCGCCAACCAGCAGCGCGAGCAGCGTCACCACAATTATCGCCATCACCGGCAGATATATTTTCAGCGGCCAGACCTGCGCGATGATGTCGCGGCGCAGCACACGCAACGGCTGGGTAGCCAACAGCAGCCGGTAAGGACGCAGGCCAATCAGCAGCGAGATCACAAACAGCGAGCCGATCGCCCACACCCACGGCCAGAGGCTGGCGGCGGGCAGCTGACCGGGCAGCACCGGCCGCAGCATGATCATCAGAATCTGCTCAAACCCGCTGCCCAGCAGCCCGCCAGCGACGGAAGCCAGCAGCAGCACCGCCAGCCACTGGCCGACGATCAGCTTACGGATAGCGGCGCGGTCAGCACCCAGGGTTTTCAGGATCGCCACCAGATCGTAACGACTGCGGCAATAGTGGCTCATCGCCACCGCCACCGCGGCCACCGCCAGCATCAGCGTCAGCAACGCCGAAAGCAGCAGGAACTGCTGGGCACGTTGCATTGAACGGCCTAGGGCATCGTCAGCGTTATCGACGCTGGTCCAGCGCTGATCCGGCTTCAGCTTCGGTTGCAGCCACGCGTCATAGGCAGCCAGCTGCGGCGCATCACCGGCGAATTTATAGCGCCAGGTCAGGCGGCTGCCGGGCTGAACGGCACCGGTTTTTGCCACGTCACTGAGATTCATCAGCAGCCGCGGCGCCGTCTGAAAGGGATTAAATCCGGCATCCGGCTCCTGAATCACCTCACCGGCGATCTTCAGCGTGGCATCGCCGACGTCAATAGCATCGCCGGTTTTCAGATTGAGCAGTGCCAGTAATCGGGCGGCCACCAGCACCGTGCCCGCCTGCGGTTTTTGACCCGGCGGATCGGTTTGCAGCTGACCAAACATCGGATAGCTGTCGTCCACTGCCTTCACCGAGGCGAGCTGTGGCGTCTGATCGGCAAAGGTCATGGTCATAAACGTTAGCTGACGGCTCACCTGCAGGCCGTTTTCCCGCGCCTGTTGCAGCCATGCGGTGGGCACTTCGCTGCTGCTGCTCAGGGTGCGATCGCCTGCCATATAATCACGGCTTTGCTGGGTTAAGCCTTTTTCCATGCGGTCGCTGATCGATCCCAGCGCCAACACGCAGGCCACCGCCAGCGTCAACGCCATCCAGACAATCAGCAGCGAGGGCGAGCGCCATTCGCGCCAGAACCAGCGCCAGATCATGCTTCCTCCCACAGCTTGCCGTCGCGCAGCCGCAGACGACGGTCGCAGCGCGCCGCCAGTTGCTCATCATGGGTCACCAGAATCAGCGTGGTGCCGGTATCGCGGTTAAGGCTGAACAGCAGATCGACGATATGTTCACCGGTTTTGCGATCGAGATTACCGGTGGGTTCATCGGCAAACAGCAGCCCCGGACGGCCACTGAAGGCGCGCGCCAGCGCCACGCGCTGCTGTTCACCGCCGGAAAGCTGCGCAGGCAGATGATGCAGCCGCTTGCCCAGCCCGAGCTGCGTCAGTAATTCGGTGGCCTGCTGACGACTCTGCTTTTCACCGTCACCGCGCAGCAGCGACGGCAGCTGGACATTTTCCAGCGCATTCAAGGTCGGCACCAGCATAAAGCTCTGGAAAACAAAGCCCACCTGGCTGGCACGCAACGCAGCGCGCTGCTCCTCATCCATGTTATGCAGCGGCTGACCAAACAGGTTCACCTCGCCACTGCTGCCGTCGTCAAGACCGGCCAGAATACCCAACAGCGTTGATTTACCCGAACCCGACTCGCCAATCAGGGCGATGGTTTCAGCCGGTTTGACAACCAGCTCAACTCCGGTAAGGATGGTTAACTGATGCTCTCCCTGACCTACGGACTTACTAAGACCATGAACTTCAACAATGTTTTCCGCTGGCATTTCCCTTTCCTGTTGTTATTGCTGGTATTTGCACGCAGCGCATCGGCTGATACCCTGCTGGTTCTTGGCGACAGCCTGAGCGCCGGCTATCGCATGTCAGCCACGGCGGCCTGGCCGTCACTGCTGAATGAAAAGTGGCAAAAAAAGCCTGCGGTGGTGAATGCCAGCATCAGCGGTGATACCGCCACACAGGGGCTGGCACGCCTGCCCTCGCTGCTGAAGCAACATCGTCCGCAATGGGTGCTGATTGAGCTGGGCGGCAACGATGGGTTACGCGGTTTTCCGCCGCAGCAGATTGAGCAGGATCTGCGTAAGATCATTACCACGGTCAAAGCGGCAGATGCCAAACCGCTGCTGATGCAGGTGCGTCTGCCCGCTAATTATGGTCGTCGCTACACTGAAGCGTTCAGCGGCATCTATCCGGCGCTGGCTAAAGAGTACGCCATTCCGCTGGTGCCGTTTTTTATGGAGCAGGTATATCTTAAGCCAGAATGGATGCAGCAGGATGGTATTCACCCTAATCCGGCGGCGCAGCCCTTTATTAGCGGACTAATGGCGCAGGAACTGGCGCCATTAGTAAAACACGAGTAACGGATAACCGTGATCGACGACAGGTAAAGTTATGCAAAAATCAGTACTGATTACCGGCTGTTCCAGCGGTATTGGCCTGGCGGCCGCCATGGATTTACAGGCGCGTGGCTACCACGTGCTGGCCGCCTGCCGCAAGCCCGATGATGTTGCACGCATGCAACACCAGGGCTTTAGCGGCATTTTACTCGATCTGGACGATGCCGAAAGCGTGAGCCGGGCGGCGGAACAGGTGATCGCCCTGACCAATAACTGCCTGCATGGCCTGTTTAATAACGGCGGATTTGGCGTTTATGGGCCGCTGGCGCACCTTTCCCGCCAGCAGCTGGAGCAGCAGTTCTCGACCAACTTTTTCGGCACGCATCAGCTGACCATGCTGCTGTTACCGGCGTTGCAGGCCAGCGGCAACGGCCGCATTATCAACACCAGCTCGGTACTGGGATTGATCTCCACGCCCGGCCGTGGCGCCTATGCTGCCAGCAAATATGCGCTGGAAGCCTGGTCCGATGCGCTGCGTATGGAGCAACGCCGCTACGGTATTCGCGTCAGCTTGATCGAGCCGGGGCCGATTCACTCCCGTTTTACCGATAATGTCAGCCAGGCACAGCAGGATAAGCCGGTGCAAAATCCCGGCATCGCCGCCCGCTTTACCCTGCCGCCAGAGGCCATTTTACCGAAATTACGTCATGCGCTGGAGAGTTCGCATCCCCGGCTGCGTTATCCGGTTACGCTGGTGGCGCACGCGATGACTATCCTGAAACGCCTGCTGCCGGGCTGGATGCTGGATCGTATTCTGCGTGGCCACTAAACTGCGGTAACGTACTGAACTTGAAGCGGGCTATTCCATCCCCATATCGTTACACAGTCATCAGCCTGAGAGACACACTCATGTCACCACAAGCCACTATTATCAATATCAATGAAACCAACCTGCAGCAGACGCTTGAGCAGTCGATGCAGCTGCCGGTGCTGTTCTACTTCTGGTCTGAGCGTAGTCAACACTGCCTGGAGTTAACGCCGGTGCTGGAGCGTCTGGCGCAGCAATATGCCGGGCAGTTTATTCTGGCTAAACTCGATTGTGATGCCGAACAGGCGGTTGCCGCGCAGTTTGGTCTGCGGGCGATTCCTACCGTGTATCTGTTCCAGAATGGTCAGCCGGTTGACGGCTTCCAGGGTCCACAGCCCGAAGAGCAGATTCGTGCGCTGCTGGAAAAAGTGCTGCCGCGCGAAGAAGAGATGAAAGCGCAGGAAGCGATGGCGCTGATGCAGGAAGGCAAGCCGCTGGAGGCACTGCCGCTGCTGAAAGAGGCCTGGCAGCTGAGCAACCAGGCGTCGGAGATCGGCTTTCTGCTGGCCGAAGTATTGATCACCCTGAACCGCAGCGACGAAGCGGAAACGGTGCTGGCCGCGGTGCCTTTGCAGGATCAGGACACCCGTTATCAGAGCCTGATGGCGCAGATCGATCTGCTGAAGCAGGCCGCCGATACGCCGGAAATCCAGCAGTTGCAACAGCAAATGAGCGAGCAGCCGGACAATGCCGATCTGGCCGCCAAGCTGGCGCTACAGCTGCATCATGTTGGCCGTAATGAAGAGGCGCTGGAATTGTTGATGGGCTTCCTGAAGAAGGATCTTAACGCGGCGGATGGCCAGGCGCGCAAGATGCTGCAGGAGATCCTCGCGGCGCTGGGCACCGGCGATGCGCTGGCGGCTAAGTACCGTCGTCAGCTTTACTCGTTGCTCTACTGAGTGCGACGCGGGCCGTTTCCGCGGCCCGCTGTTCTGCCCGGCTTAACGGCAGCCACCGGCAAGCTGTTTAATAATCGGGCATTCGGCGCCGTCATCGCCCGGACATACCGCTGCCAGCGCCAGCAACCGCTCGCGCATCGCGTGTAATTCAGTGATATGCGCTTCAATTTCGGCAGCTTTTTGCAGCGTGCGCGCTTTAACATCGGCACTGTGACGCGCAGGATCATTAAATAAGCTGATTAACTCGCCACACTCCTCCAGATTAAACCCCACCTGCCGCGCCTGCCGTAGCAGGGTTAATTCTTCGATATGTTGTGGCGTATAGCTGCGATAGCCGTTCTCACTGCGCAACGGCGGCGTGACCAGCCCTTTCTCTTCATAAAAACGGATCGCCTTGCTGGTTAAGCCAGTTTTCTTCGCCACATCGCTGATGTTCATACTGTGTGTTCCGTTGTTCTGAGCTGAATACATTGTGCGTTGTCGGGAGCAGACACTTGACCTTCCCCTTGATGGAAGGTTTACGCTCTATAACTAATCGATATTTTCTGCCGGGTCAAACCGGCCTCACAGGAGCGATAGCTATGTCACAGACAATATCACTGGCATTAGAGGGCCTCACCTGCGGCCACTGTGTTAAACGCGTTAAAGAGGCGCTTGAACAGCGCAATGACGTAACCCATGCCGAGGTCACGATCACCGATGCGCAGGTCAGCGGTGAGGCACCGGTTGAGGCGCTGATTGCCACCGTGGAAGCGGCTGGTTATCACGCGGCGCCTGCACACCCAAAGGCTGATCCGTTGCCAGAATCAGAACCTCAGCCGGAAGCGCTGACAGCGGAGAACAGCGAGCTTCCGGCAGATCAGCATGGCCATCAGTTGTTGATTGAAGGCATGAGCTGCGCCAGCTGCGTCAGCCGGGTTGAGCGTGCGCTGCAAGGCGTAAGCGGCGTACAGCAGGCACGCGTTAACCTCGGCGACCGTAGCGCGCTGGTGATCGGCGAGGTGTCGCCGCAGCGCCTGGTCGCGGCGGTACAACAGGCGGGATACGACGCAGAAGTGGTCGATGACGATCAGCGCCGCCGTGAAAAGCAGCAGCTGAGCGCGCAGCGCGCTACCCGCCGCTTTCGCTGGCAGTCAGCGCTGGCGCTGGCGCTGGGCGTGCCGCTGATGGTGTACGGCCTGTTTGGCGACAATATGCAGCTCACCAGCAGTAACCGCACCGGCTGGCTGACGGTCGGGGTCGCTACGCTGCTGGTAATGGTGATAGCCGGTGGCCATTTTTACCGCAACGCCTGGCGCAGCCTGCTGAACCGCAGTGCCACCATGGATACGCTGGTAGCGCTCGGTACCGCGGCTGCCTGGCTCTATTCGATGAGCGTGGCAATCTGGCCTGATGTGTTTCCACCGCAGGCGCGGCACCTCTATTTTGAAGCCAGCGCGATGATTATCGGTCTGATCAATCTTGGCCATGCGCTGGAGCAGCGGGCACGGGCGCGCTCGTCACAGGCGCTGGAACGCCTGCTTGATTTAACCCCCGCGACGGCACAGCAGGTTACCGATCGCGGTGACGAAACGCTGCCGGTCAGCGAGGTGCGTACCGGCATGCGACTTCGCCTTAAAACCGGCGATCGGGTGCCGGTCGACGGCGAAATTGTGGAAGGCGAAGGCTGGCTTGATGAGGCGATGTTGACCGGTGAGGCCGCCGCACAGCGTAAAACCGTAGGTGCTACGCTGTATGCCGGTACGCTATTGCAGGATGGCAGCGTGATTTTTACCGCTCAGGCCACCGGTAAAAACACCACTCTGGCGCGCATTATTCAGCTAGTGCGTCAGGCGCAAAGCAGCAAACCGGCGCTGGGCCAGCTGGCGGATCGTATTTCCGCGGTGTTTGTGCCGGTGGTGGTCGCCATTGCGCTGATCAGTGCCGCCGTCTGGTATCTCTTTGGCCCGGCACCGCAAATGATCTACACACTGGTCATCGCCACCACGGTGCTGATCATCGCCTGTCCGTGTGCGCTGGGGCTGGCCACGCCAATGTCGATTATTTCCGGCGTCGGTCGCGCGGCCGAACTGGGCATTCTGGTGCGCGATGCCGATGCGCTACAGCAGGCCAGCCAACTCAATACGCTGGTATTCGATAAAACCGGTACGCTGACCGAAGGTAAACCACGCCTGACCCAGCTGGTGAATCTCAGCGGCCAGAGCGACGATGCCCGGCTGCTGCGGCTGGCAGCGGCGCTGGAGCAGGGTTCCCGCCATCCGCTGGCGCACGCCATTATCGCCGCCGCCGATGTGCAAGGCGCCCTGCCCGCGGTCACGCGTTTCCGCACGCATGCCGGGAAAGGGGTCAGCGGTGAACTCGACGGCCAGCTGATTTTACTCGGTAACGCGGCGCTGATGGCTGAGCAGCAGGTGGATATCGGCCCGGCGCAGGCAGAAATCGACCGCATGGCCCAGCGCGGTGCCACGCCGGTGCTGCTGGCGCTGGCCGGTAAACTCACGGCGCTGCTGGAGATCCGCGATCCGCTGCGCGAAGAGAGCATGGCGGCGCTGGCGCGTTTACGTGAGCTCGGTTATCAACTGGTGATGCTGACCGGTGATAATCGTGCCACGGCGGAGGCGATTGCCCGCCAGGCCGGTATCGATGAGGTGATTGCCGATGTGCTGCCCGACGGCAAAGCGGCGGCGATCGTGCAGCTACAGCAGCAGGGCAAGAAAGTGGCGATGATCGGCGATGGCATCAACGATGCACCAGCGCTGGCGCAGGCCGATGTCGGCATCGCCATGGGCGGCGGCAGCGATATCGCCATCGAAACCGCGGCAATCACCCTGATGCGCCAGGATCTGCATGCGGTTGTCGACGCGCTGGCCATTGCCAACGCAACACTGCGCAACATGAAGCAGAATCTGCTGGGCGCGTTCATCTATAACAGCCTGGGCATTCCGCTGGCCGCTGGCGTGCTCTGGCCACTGACCGGCACGCTGCTCAGTCCGGTGATCGCCGGAGCGGCGATGGCGCTCTCTTCGGTTACCGTGGTCAGCAACGCTAACCGGCTGTTACGTTTTCAGCCGCCTGCCGTGCCTGTTAAAGCACCAGCGAAACCGCTAGCATAGGGATCTTGCGGAAAAACAGAAGGATGAGAGCGTGCTGCAGAAACTTATTGCGCAGATCGCCGCGCGCTGGCCGCGAAGTTATGCCTGGCCAGCGCGCGATATTATGCTGGCTGGCGGTCAGCGGCTGCATCTGGTCGGCAGCATTCACATGGGCACGCAGGATATGCAGCCGCTGCCTGGCGGGCTGATCAAGCAGCTGCAGCGCGCCGATGCGCTGATTGTGGAAGCGGATATCACCCAGGGCGCATCGCCGTTCAGCCATCGTGAAACCGATCGCCCCTTATCAGAACGCCTGTCCGACGAACAGCTGGCTTACTTTACCCGTCTCTGCGACGAGCTCGGCCTGAGCGCCACGCCCTTTATGACCCTGCCCGCCTGGCAAATCGCCCTCACCTTACAGGCGCAGCAGGCGCAGCGGCTCGGCCTGCGTCCGCAATATGGCATCGACTATCAGCTGTTGCAGATCGCCGGCAACACGCAAAAACGGATTATTGAACTGGAAAGTCCGGAAGAGCAGCTGCAGCTGCTGCGAAATCTGCCGGAAGGTGGCCTGGCGCTGCTCAGCGACACGCTGGAGCACTGGCATACCAACGCCCGCCTGTTGCAGCTGATGATCGGCTGGTGGATGCAAACGCCGCCAAAAGAGGTCTCACTGACCTTACCTGGCACCTTCAGCAGCGAGCTGAATGACGTATTGATGAACGCCCGCAACCAGCGCTGGTGCCATTTTCTGCAGCAGCTGCCCGCAGGCCGCTATGTGGTAGCGGTTGGCGCGCTGCATCTGTATGGCGAATGCAACTTGCTGGATCTGCTGAAAAACAGGTAAAAAAGAAGGCCGATATTGCTATCGGCCTGTCAAAGAGGAGTTCTTGTATAATTTTAGTTGTCATCAACGAGAGACTCGTTGAGCGACGGCGATTGTCGCTTAAAGCCTGGAATTTCGCCACTACTTATTATTTAGCGCCTTGCGCCCTGCTGAGGTTGAAAAACGATCATGACACCGGCAATAAAACTTCTGGAAAAGCAGAAAGTCCGTTTTATCCTGCATCCTTATGAGCACGACAGCAGTGAAACACACTTTGGCGATGAGGCGGTGCGCAAGCTCAATCTCGATCCACTGCAGGTTTATAAAACCCTGCTGGTAGCACTGAACGGCGATGCCAAAAACCTCGCGGTGGCGGTGACGCCGGTAGCCAGCCAGCTCGACTTAAAGAAAGTGGCAAAAGCGCTGTCGGCAAAAAAAGCGGAGATGGCTGACGTGGAGATCGCTCAGCGCGTTACCGGTTATCTGGTGGGCGGCATTAGCCCGCTGGGACAGAAAAAACGCCTGCCGACGGTGATTGACCAGCAGGCCAGCGGCTTTAACACGCTGTTTATTTCCGGCGGCAAGCGCGGCCTCGATATTGAACTGGCACCCGCCGATTTAGCGCGCCTGCTCAACGCCACGCTGGCGGATATCGCCCGCCGCGATTAATCATCGGCGCGCTGGGCGCAGAGGCGATCGATCATCCAGCGCCCGGCAGGTCCCGGCGGCCGGTTGCGGTTCCACACTGCGTCCATCGAGATGCTTTGCGGCCAGCCGTTAATCGGCAGCTCGTGCAGCAGCTGATGACCAAACTGATGCACCAGCCAGCGCGGTAAGATACTCCAGCCAAATCCCTGTTCCGCCATTTCCAGCAGCAGCAAGTACGAGGGTGCAGACCAGACGCGTCCCACGGCGGGTTGCGCGGCGTTTTGCAGCCAGGTGTTGAGCCGTAGCTGACGCAGCGGCCTGAGCTGCGTCATCTCAACCTGCGGCAACTGGGCCAGCGGATGTTGATGATGCAGCCAGATGGCCATTTCCGCCTTCACCTGGAGCCGCGAGGTCGCGATGTCGCCGGGTAACTGTGCCTGGCTGCGAATAATGCCGATGTGCGTTCTGCCCTGCTGCAGCAGATCGATCACATCTTCATCCTCAGCAATCATGCATTCAAATTCGATATCGGGATAGCGCTCGGCAAAACGATTAAGCAGCTGCTCATGGTGGTTCGCCTGCCAGAAATCGGACATCGCCAGGCTCAGACGCGGTTCGATGTTGCCCGACAGTCGTACCGCTAACTCATCCAGCCGCTGGCTGGCGGCCAGAATTTCTCGCACCTGCGCCAGCGCCCGCTGTCCCGCCTCGGTCAACGCTGGCTGGCGTCCGCGTCGATCGAACAGGCTGAAGCCCAGATCGATCTCCAGATTGGCTACCGCTGCGCTAACGGTGGACTGACTTTTACCCAATGCGCGGGCGGCGGCAGAAAACGATCCACTTTCAGCGGTTTGTACAAATGCCTGCAGGGATTCGGGAGAATATCGCATGGTGATCTATCGCTTTTTCCGATGGGAACTCATTTAATTTTGGCATAAAAGCCGATGATAATAGTGGCCTACCCGTAAGGAGATGTTATGCAGACCCGTTCATTCAAAGAACGTATTTTCCACGCCGTCGGCTTCGAGCTGGTGGCGCTCATTACCGTCGCGCCGCTGGCGGCCTGGATCATGGATAAGCCGCTGTTTCAGATGGGCGCGCTGGCCGTGATGCTTTCTACCGTCGCGATGCTGTGGAATATGATTTACAACGTTGGCTTCGACCGACTGTTTCCGCCAGGTCAGCCGCGCAGCTGGCTGGTGCGCGCGGCTCACGCGCTCTGCTTTGAGGGCGGTTTTATCCTGATTGGCCTGCCGATTGCGGCCGCGATGTTGAATATTCCGCTGTGGAATGCCTTCCTGCTGGAGATCGGCTTTTTCCTGTTCTTTTTGCCCTATACCATGGTGTGGAACTGGATGTGGGATCGACTGCGCGTTAAATGGGTGAATAAAGAAGATTGTCGCGCCTGATATCACAATAACCGGCCGCCTCAGCGGCCGGTTTCACGATTACTCGTCGTCCCAGCCAAACCACGCCAGAATCATCTTTGGATAGCTGCGTTTCTTCTGCTGCTGCGCTTTATCGCGCGCCGCTTTTTCCTCTGCGGTGAGATGCACTATCTCGTTCTGCGGTGCAAATTTCGCAGCGTCGAGCGGAGCGTTTTTCTCGATATATTGTTTCAGCACTTCAGCATCGACAAAACCGGTATTTACGTAGCTCGGCAGCTGATTCAGCGGCGGATAGCCATCGCCGCCGGTGGCATTAAAACTCAGCGTCGCCATACGATAGGTTTTATCCTGTTGCAGCGGCTCACCTTTGATTTTGATATCGCTGACCGTGGTGCCATCGGCCACCAGGCTGACGTTGGCAAACTGCGCATAGGCACCCGAATCGACCTGCTTGTTTGCCACCACCGCCAGATAACGGGCGATCTCGCTGCCTTTCATATCCACGTAAACCAGCGTGTTGCCAAACGGCTGCACCTTGAGCACATCTTTGTAGGTGATCGGACCGGATTCAATCGAATCACGCACGCCGCCGCCGCTCATTACGGCAAAATCCGCGCCGGTACGCGCCATCTGTCCGGCCAGAATCAGCCGCGCCATATTGGTTTGCACAAAGCGCACCTTGTTGCGATCCCCTTCCAGGCGGCCATTAACGCTACCAATTTTCACATTCAGCTGCGCCTCACCCTTTTTCTGGAATGGCGTCAGCAGCTTCATCATGGCGGTATTTTTTGGAATTTCCGCTTCGTAGTTAACCCACTCGTCGTTGCCGCTGCTGTTTTTCACCTTGTGCTTGAGGTTCACCGGCACCAGCGCGTAGTGCTCCAGCGTCAGCTCACCGTTGCGGAAGGTAAAGTCGGCACGACCCACATACTTGCCCCACTCGTGCGCCTGCACGATCCAGGTGCCGTTCTGCCGATCGGGCTCGCACGGTGTACCGGGCACATAGTCAGCCTGCTTAACGTTCTCTTTGGCCATGCAAACCGGGTCCTGGGAGTGGCCACCGACAATCATGTCGAGGTAGCCCTTTGGCAGCTCACGCGCCATTTCCACGTCGCCAGGCGCATTGGAACCGTGATTACCGTTGTCGTAATGCCCCATGTGGGTGACAGCAATAATCACATCAGGCTTTTCGGTGGCACGCAGGGTTTCAATCAGCGCCTTCGCTTCCGCAGCAGGCTTGCGGAACTCCATGTCAGTAAAGTATTCCGGATTGCCGATTTTCGCCGTGTCATCGGTGGTCAGGCCGATAACGGCAATTTTCAGTCCCATGCGGTTGAAGATGGCATAGGGCTTGAACAGGCGTTTGCCGGTGCTTTTCTGATAGATATTGGCGGACAGCAGCGGGAATTTAGCCCACTTCTCCTGCTGGCGCAGCACCGCCAGCGGATTATCAAACTCGTGATTGCCGATGGCCATCGCATCATAACCAATCAGGTTCATGCCGCGAAAATCGGGTTCGGCATCCTGCAGATCGGATTCCGGCACGCCGGTATTGATGTCGCCGCCCGACAGAATCAGCGCCCCGCCACCTTTGGCCTGTACGTCATAACGCAGGCTGTCCATCAGCGTTTTTTGCGCCGCCAGACCATATTCGCCCCGCTCGTTGTACCAGAAGCGGCCATGATGATCGTTGGTGTGCAATACCGTGAAACGGTAGCTGCGATCTTTTTCAAAGGCCTGTGACAGGCCCGGAACGGCAAGCAGCGACAGCAGCAACGTACCCAGAACGGTTTTTTTAGCGAATGGCAAAGCAATCTCCTTGTCAGTGGCGACAGGCAGTCCCGCCTGAGACCAGCAGGAATCGGTGTTTTATCTACACCCGGAAAGGGGCTGGCACCGATTATGTCGCATTTTGCAACGCGGCGAAAAGCCTCAATCATCGGGCAATGCATTCAGTGCAGCGTCAGGGAAATCGTGCTCTCATCGTCATTATCAGGCTTCGTTTATAGTAATTGACGACATTCCCGCAGGGAAATCTGCTTTCGCCGCGTGGCAATAACCCTCGATTACTGGCCTTTTTAAAGAGATAACTGACAAAAAAGGCGTGTTCCATCCAGTGTCTTGACCAGATACCTCTTTTTTGTAGTTTAACGGTAAATTTTTAAACGGTATGGCTATTTTTGCCATACACTTAATGGTTACAACCGGACACAATTACTCACAAGGAGACTGGCATGCATCACACCACACCGCTCATTACCACCATTGTTGGTGGCCTGGTTCTCGCCTTCGTGCTGGGCATGCTGGCACAACGTCTGCGCATTTCTCCTTTGGTCGGTTATTTGCTGGCGGGCGTGCTGGCGGGCCCCTTTACCCCGGGCTTTGTTGCCGATACCAACCTGGCGCCAGAGTTGGCAGAACTCGGCGTTATCCTGCTGATGTTTGGCGTTGGCCTGCACTTTTCGATGAAAGATCTGATGGCGGTGAAAGCGATCGCCATTCCAGGCGCTATTGCCCAGATAGTGGTCGCTACCCTGTTGGGATGGGGATTGGCGTGGAGCATGGAATGGCCGATCATGACTGGACTGGTGTTTGGTCTTTGTCTCTCCACCGCCAGTACCGTGGTGTTGCTGCGCGCGCTGGAAGAGCGGCAACTGATTGACAGCCAGCGTGGTCAGATCGCCATTGGCTGGTTAATTGTTGAAGATTTAGTGATGGTGCTGGCGCTGGTGCTGCTGCCCGCGATTGCCGGCATGCTGGAACAGGGCAATGCCAGCGCGTCGCTGCTCGCCTGGGATCTGCTGCTGACCATCGGCAAAGTGGCCGCCTTTATGGTGCTGATGATGGTGGTGGGACGCCGCGTGGTGCCGTGGATCCTCGCCAAAAGCGCCGCCACCGGCTCACGGGAGCTGTTTACGCTCGCCGTGCTGGCACTGGCGCTGGGTATCGCGCTGGGCGCGGTGGAGTTCTTTGACGTCTCCTTTGCGCTCGGCGCGTTCTTTGCTGGCATGGTGCTCAACGAATCAGAACTGAGCCATCGCGCTGCTCACGATACCTTGCCGCTGCGCGACGCTTTTGCCGTGCTGTTTTTTGTCTCGGTCGGCATGCTGTTTGATCCGATGATTTTGGTAGAGCAGCCGCTGGCGGTGCTGGGCGCGCTGGTGATTGTCGTCATCGGCAAATCCGCGGCCGCCTGGCTGCTGGTCACGCTGCTGGGGCATTCGCGCCGCACCGCGCTGACCATTTCCGTAAGCCTGGCGCAAATTGGTGAGTTCGCGTTTATTCTCGCCGGACTCGGTATCTCTCTTAATCTGCTCAGCGAGGAAGGTCGCAATCTGGTACTGGCGGCGGCCATCCTGTCGATTATGCTCAACCCGATTCTTTTCACACTGCTGGAGCGCTATCTGGCAAAAGCGGAAAGCAAAGCCGAACAGGCTGGCGACGAGCCTGCTGATGAAGAGAAACAGATTCCGGTCGATATCTGTAATCATGCGGTGATTGTGGGCTATGGCCGCGTGGGCAGCCTGTTGGGTATCAGCCTGATTGAAAGCGAAGTGCCAATGGTGGTGGTGGAGAATTCCCGGCCGCGCATTGAGGCGCTACGCGAACAGGGCATTAGCGCGGTGCTGGGTAATGCCGCGCGGGCAGAAACCATGCAGCTGGCGCGGCTCGATTGCGCGCGCTGGCTGATTATCACCATTCCCAATGGCTATGAATCTGGCGAAGTGGTCACTGCCGCACGGGCAAAATATCCCGATTTAACGATTATCGCCCGCGCGCATTACGACGACGAAGTGAGTTATATTTTTGATCGCGGTGCCAATCAGGTAATTATGGGCGAGCGTGAAATCGCCGGCAGCATGCTAAAGCTGCTACAGCAGGAACTGGACACCAAACCGCTGGTGCAGGCCTGCCCCATCTGATCGCCCTTTTTTATCAGCCCTTGTGATGGCAAGGGCTGACACTGGCATTACCGTTCCCAGTACGCCTCTTCCAGACTGTCTTCACGCTCCGGCAAGCCGCGCGTTAACCGTGGCGCATGCTGATTCAACACCTGATAACTCACGCGATTGGCATATTTGCACACCTGCGCCAGAGAGGAATAGGTCAGATAGCTGCGCGCATGCTTACTGGAGTTCGGCACGTTGGAACGATGGAAGTTGTTGGCGGTGATATCGTGCAGCACCGCCGCCAGCGCGCCGTCGCCTGCGCCATTGGTATTGCGGATACGTTCCGGGCCGCCCATATAGGGGGCAATGTGCGAGAAAATACGCAGCGGCTGTTCGCAATCCTGATGGCGCATCGCGCGGCTAAACTCATACTGATTAAATTCTGCGATGGCGCCCGGCAGCAGCGGATGATTGGTTTTGCGTTTAAATGCCTCTTCCGTAAAGCCCGCCATATAGAGGCCATTCGGCCCGGCGGTGCAGAGCACCAGATCAACCCAGTCCAGCGCCATATTGCACGCCAGTAGGGGATCGCTTTCGCCGGTTAGCTCACAGGCTTCATCTTCGTTCATCGCCACAATGGAGACATGATCGCGCAGAAACGCCCGCCAGAAACCCGGGTCGTCGGCAATGACATATTTGGTCCCCAGCGTCAGCACCACCGGCACGTTATGCTTTTTCGCGCAGTGAATGGCGTGCATGGTGGCTTCCGGCATTGGCTCGCCCGGCTTGCAGCGAATCAGATAGCTGGTTAACACCAGCGCAGAAGCCCCGGCAATGACCGCTTCGGGAATACTTTCCGGACGCAGCTGATTCATCAAACCCGGGCTGATAGCGAAGGTACGTTCGCCGTTGTCGCCGATCAGGGTAAAACAGCGACCAATAGCACCATCGACGCCTTGCAGATGATTGAGATCGGTGCGGCTGGAGGTGTTGCAGAGATAGCGATAGGCGTAGCTGCCAATCTGCACGTGGTTGCACATCACGCCGAGCAGCACGGAGCGATCGTCGGCCAGTACCGAATAGTTATGCAGCGTGTTACCAATGGTGCCGCCCGCGAACTGATCGGTAATCAGCTGCTTATCCACCAGCTCCTGATAGAGCGCGTCGGCGACATCATCTTCAATCACCAGCGAGTGCCCGGCGCTCAGGCCATAACGATGCACAAACTCATCGTCGACTTTGGCTTCAATATCGACCAGTGTCTGATCGATGCCCACTATCCAGCTACTGCCCTGCTCATTTTCAACCTGAGCGTGCAGCAGCGGATCGCGGGCATTAACGGGGAAATAGTGTTTGGATTTACGTTTACCGGGAAATTTCATCAGGTGTGGGCGCTTCAGCAGAAATCAGGCAGAGAATGATATCACTCTCTGCCCGTGCTTTCAGCGTTGCGCATTGACCAGATCGAGCATCATCTCGATATGTTCATCATCATCATTCAGCGCCGGAATGTATTCGAACTTCTCGCCGCCGCCTTTGAGGAAGATTTCGCAGTTCTCTTCGCTGATCTCTTCCAGCGTCTCCAGACAGTCAGCGGCAAAGCCCGGACTCATGACCTGAATATGCTTGATGCCTTTGGCGCCAAGGCCACCCAAGGTTTCATCGGTGTAAGGCATCAGCCAGGGCTCGCGGCCAAAGCGAGACTGGAAGGTCATCATCACTCTGTCGGCAGGCAGACCCAGCGCCTGCGTCAGCGCCGCGAAGGTATCTTTGCAACGTATCGGATAGTCATCACCTTCGTTGGCAAAGCGCTGCGGGATACCGTGGAATGACATCACCAGCAGGTCGGGCTGACCATGCTTTGCAAAAGAGCGCTCGACCGATGATTTCAGGGCGGCGATGTAACGCGGATGTTCAGCGTAATCGCGAATAAACTGCACGTCCGGCAGCGAGCGATAACCGCGGAACACCTCGGTCAATCCGTCCCAGACCGCACCCACGGTTGAACAGGAGAATTGCGGATAAAGCGGCAGCACGATTAGGCGCGTTACACCCTGCGCCATCAGGCTGTCGACCGCGCTTTTCAGGCTGGGATTACCGTAACTCATGCCCAGCGCCACCGGCATATCGAGCCGCGCCGCCAGTTTCTCGCGTTGACGCTTGCTGTAAACCATCAGCGGTGAACCTTCGTCCATCCAGACCGACGCGTAGAGTTTTGACACGCGAGGCGAACGCAGCGGCAGAATCACGCCGTTAAGCAGCGGCCACCACAGCCAGCGTGGCGTATCGACCACGCGCGGATCGCTGAGGAATTGTTTCAGATAACGTTTAACGGCAGCGGATGTCGGGGCATCAGGCGTGCCCAGGTTGACCAGCAGAACGCCGGGTTTATCGAGCCTCAAAGTCAAACTCCTTTCGGCAGAACAGGATAAGTAAAAACCAGAGGGATTGTAGCGGAAAACCACGACGGGAAAAGCAATTGCTGCAAAAGGGGCCAGAGCGGCCCCTTTTTGAAATTAACCGAGGATCTGTGCCAGTTCCTGGCTCACTTCGGTGACTTTACGCGTGCCATCAATTTTGTGGTACGCGGTATGGCCTGCGGCCGCTTCTTTGCTGTAGTAAGCGATCAGCGGTGCGGTCATCTCGTGGTATTCCACCAGGCGTTTACGCACGGTCTCTTCCTGATCGTCTTTACGCGTGGTCAGCTCGTCGCCGGTGACGTCATCTTTACCTTCCACTTTCGGCGGATTAAATTTGACGTGATAGACACGGCCAGACGGCGCATGGACGCGACGACCCACGATACGATCGACAATCAGTTCATCCGGTACGGCAAACTCCAGTACGTAATCCACCTTGATGCCCGCCTCTTTCATAGCGTCGGCCTGTGGAATGGTGCGTGGAAAACCATCAAGCAGGAAACCTGACTTGCAATCGTCCTGCGCAATGCGCTCTTTAACCAGCGCGATAACCAGCTCATCAGTGACCAGTTTACCGGCATCCATGATCGCTTTAGCCTGGTTGCCGAGCTCCGTGCCCGCCTTGACCGCTGCACGCAGCATGTCGCCAGTAGAGATCTGCGGAATACCGTATTTCTCCATAATAAACTGAGCCTGAGTGCCCTTACCTGCGCCCGGAGCGCCGAGCAGAATAATACGCATTGCGTAAATCCCCTTGCGAATAGCATGTGTAAAACTGCGAAGGCCAAGAACATACCATTATGGCCCGCTCTCCACAAGGAAGCGGATAGCGGCTGCGCCCAGCAAGAAAGGCCCGATTAGCGGCCATTGCATGCCATGATCGCCACCTTTTTAGCGAATTGCCAGCCTTAAGCGGACGAAGCGCCTTTTTTCAGAATCCTGGCTAACGCGCAGCCGCCAGTAACAGCCGTTGCAGACGCTGCGTCAGCGCTTCTGTCATTGTTACCGGCTGGCTGCCGTCGCCGCGCGCGCTGGCAGCCAAATGCAACAAGCCGCGCTCGCGGCAATAGAAGCCGTCGCCAGACGACAAGGCCAGTGCACTGCCCCACGCTGGCGTCAACGGGATGCAGCTAAAGGGCAGGCCGGGCGCGCTGACCGAACGTACCAGTAACGGCTGCTCCAGACAAATGGGCGCGACCCGCGCGACGTTATAAGGCTGCCAGCCGCGGCTGGCGATACGCTGTAACGCGGCCTCCACCGCGGTGACTTTTACCAGCGACTGCTCAAACAGCCGCAGTTCACTACGCATCCAGGTGCTGAAGGCGCAGGTACGTAATGCCACCAGAACAAGCGAATGGGTCAACGCGGCATGGCTCCCCAGTGTGGTAATGAACAACTGTCCGTGCTCCACCAGCTCACCGTGCAGCAGCGTGGCGAAGCTCTCGCTGGCGTCGATTACCCCTTGCCCGCCGTGATCGTCAGGCGCCGTTACCTTGCCGTTGAGCGGACTGACATGTTCGATGATCGCGATGCTGTCGGTCTGCGGCGGCAGGCAACGTGGCGATGGCTGGAGTTCGCTGGCGGCAAAGGTGAACTGGCGCCGCTGACGATTCATGGCTTCCTGACGAATCATCAGCTGAGAAAGGATTAGACGGGCAACGCGCTGCGAAGGCATGAAAAACAGATCAAAGCGATCCAGCTTGTAGAGACGGGACAGTTGCAGGCGCAGCTGATGGCATTGTTTCTCGCGATGTCGCGCGGAGAGCGTTTTATCTGATCGGGTGTGCATGACGTGCGACCGTTATTTTCATCAGGGCATTCCTTCGCCGAATGGCAACGCACAGCCCGAAGGGCACGTCAACCTGCCAATATCTGTACCTCAGGTTAGGTGAACGTGGCTGGACATTAAATTGATATAAATGAACAATCCCTGTGAGTATTTCTTACAGGAGGCAACGATGGCCGGACTGCCTTCTCTTCGGGCGCTTTACTACTTCCATCAGGCTGCGGCCTGTAACAGTTTTAGCCTGGCGGCGCAAAAACTGAACGTAACACACAGCGCTATTAGCCATCAGATCCGCCAGCTTGAAGCCTGGATGGGCAAGCCCCTGTTCCTGCGTATTAACGGCGGCGTGCGGCTGACGGCTAAGGGTGAAACCCTGCTGCTGAGCTGCCACAGCGCGTTTGGCGAGCTGACGCGCATCTGTGAGCATATCCGTAGCGATGACGTGCGGCGACTGCGGCTCTCCTGCGCGCCGAGCTTTCTCTCGCAGTGGTTGATTCCCCGACTGGCGAGCTTTTATGCCCGCTATCCCACCACAGAACTGCAGTTTCTGCCGCTGGGCGATACCGATCAGCTGCGCAACGGCGATATTGACGTGTTGATCCTCAGTGCCACCGCCGGGCACGCGCAGGATATCGACGTCACGCTGATCGAAGATGATTACATTGGGCCACTCTGCTCGCCGCAGCTGGCAACCATCGTCGCCGGGCACAGCGATTTCTTTACCCTGCCGCTGCTGCATGCGGATACCAAGCGCTACGCCTGGGCAGAATGGGCAGCAAAAAGCGGCGTGCCGGGCAATTTTGACGCCGGACGCCGTTTCGACAACCTGACTCTGGGCATTCAGGCGGCACGCAATGGTCTGGGGATTATTATGGCGCCGCGTTCGCTGGTCACACAGGAGCTGAAAAATGGCACGCTGGTCGCGCCGCTGGGATTTGAGCTGGCCGATCGGGCCACCTGGATGATGACGATTCGTCGTCGGCAGCAGGAAGAAGAGATTACGCAGTTTCGTGACTGGCTACAGCAGGCGGTGCGGGAATAAAAAAAGGGCGGCATCGCTGCCGCCCCGTGTTGCTGTTTATGCCGTCAGCAGCTGGTTCATGCGACGGATAAACTGGTTTGGATCGTCGAGCGTGCCGCGTTCAGCCAGCAGCGCCTGATCCATCAACAGCTCAATCCACTCGGCAAAGCGCGCTTCGTCGGTGGTCTCTGCCGCGCGCTTGACCAGCGCGTGATCCGGGTTGATTTCAAAGTTGTACTTCACTTCCGGCACCGGCTGTCCGGCGGCGGCAAACAGCTTAGCCATTTGCGTGCCCATCTCATCAGCATCGGTGGTAACGATGGCTGGCGTGTCGGTCAGGCGGTGCGTCAGACGCACTTCTTTCACCCGATCGGCCAGCAGCGTTTTCACCCGCTCAACGAATGGTTCAAGCGCTTTTTCCGCTTCTTTCTGCTCTTCGCTCTCCTCATCCGCCAGTTTATTCAACGCGTCATCCGCTTTGCTGACCGACTGGAACGCTTTGCCGTCAAACTCAGTCAGGTAGCTCATCATCCATTCGTCGATGCGATCGGAGAGCAGCAGCACCTCAATGCCTTTTTTACGGAACAGCTCCAGGTGCGGGCTGCTTTTCGCCGCAGCATAGCTGTCTGCGGTGATGTAATAGATTTTTTCCTGACCTTCAACCATGCGGCTGACGTACTCTTCCAGCGAGACGTTCTGCACGCTGCCTTCGCTGCTGGTGGAAGCAAAACGCAGCAGCTTCGCGATGGTCGCCTGGTTGGCGCTGTCCTCAGCCGGACCCTCTTTCAGCACCAGACCGAACTGCTGCCAGAACTGCTGATACTTCTCACTGTCATCTTTAGCCAGTTTTTCCAGCATCTGCAGCGCGCGTTTGGTCAGCGCGTTGCGCAGACTCTGGGTAACCCGGCTGTCCTGCAGGATTTCACGGGAAACATTGAGCGGCAGATCGTTGGAGTCGATCAGACCACGCACAAAGCGCAGATAGTTCGGCATGAACTGTTCAGCGTCATCCATGATGAAAACGCGCTGCACATAGAGTTTCAGTCCATGCTTATGATCGCGGTTCCACATATCCCACGGAGCCTGAGCCGGGATATAGAGCAGGCTGGTGTATTCCTGCTTACCTTCAACACGGTTATGGCTCCAGGCCGCCGGATCGGTGAAGTCATGGGCGATATGTTTGTAGAACTCTTTGTACTCTTCTTCACTGATGTCCGCTTTATTACGCGTCCACAGCGCCTGGGCTTTGTTGATCTTTTCCCAGCTGGTGGTGTCGTTCTCTTCATCGTGCGTTTCGATCTCTACCGGCAGCGCGATATGATCGGAATATTTGCTGATGATGTTACGCACGCGCCAGGCGTCGAGGAACTCATCCTCACCTTCACGCAGGTGCAGGGTAATTTCGGTGCCGCGGTCTTCTTTGGTGATATCGGCAATGGTGTAATCACCTTCGCCTGCGGATTCCCAGAATACCGCTTCGTCAGCAGCAGCACCGGCAGCGCGCGTACGTACCGAGACTTTATCGGCCACGATAAAAGCAGAGTAGAAGCCGACGCCAAACTGGCCAATCAACTGGCTGTCTTTCGCCTGATCGGAACCGAGGGATTCCAGAAAGCTTTTGGTGCCTGATTTGGCAATGGTGCCCAGGTTCTCAATGACCTCGTCACGACGCATACCGATACCGTTATCGCTTAGCGTCAGGGTGCGTTTTTCCTTGTCTACGGCCACACGCACACGAAGTTCACCGTCACCTTCATACAGATCCGGCGAGGATAACGCGCGGAAGCGCAGCTTATCGGCCGCATCGGAGGCGTTTGAGATCAGCTCACGCAGGAAGATCTCTTTGTTTGAATAGAGGGAATGGATCATCAGGTGCAGAAGCTGTTTCACCTCTGACTGGAAGCCACGTGTCTCTTGTCCTTTCATGGTCATTGATACCTCAACTGAAGCAGGTTTAACGAACGTTGAGGAGAAGATGGGGATAAAAAAAAGCTTTTCAAGACGGTGCGGCGAACCGCACCGGTGAATGGTCAATATTTAATCTTGTGACGCCCGGCCAGCGAGTGCGACAGCGTGGTGCCATCGACCATTTCCAACTCACCGCCTACCGGCACACCGTGCGCGATGCGGCTGGCGTCCACGCCATATTGCCCGCAGAGTTCAGCAATATAGTTGGCTGTGGCCTCGCCTTCCACCGTGGGATTGGTGGCAAGGATCACTTCCTGCAAAGTTTCACTTTCCAGCCGCTGCTCAAGGCGATCGAGGCCGATATCCTGTGGACCAATGCCGTCCATCGGCGACAAATGGCCCATCAGCACAAAGTAGCGTCCGGCAAACTGCCCGGTTTGCTCAATGGCGTGAATATCCGCTGGACTTTCCACCACGCAGATTTGCCCATTTTGCTGCCGACGAGGATTGGCGCAAATCGTGCAAATTTCCTGCTCGGTAAAGGTGCGGCAGTGCGCGCAGTGGCCGATTTCAGACATGGCGCGGGTCAGTGCCTGCGCCAGCCGCATACCGCCGCTGCGATCGCGTTGCAACAGCTGAAACGCCATGCGCTGTGCCGACTTTGGGCCCACGCCCGGCAGGCAGCGCAGTGACTCCATCAGGGCTTCAAGAAGCGGACTGGTTTGCATCAGAACGGCATCTTAAAGCCTGGTGGCAGCTGCATACCGGACGACACGCCCGCCATTTTCTCTTTCTGCGCTTCAGCAACGCGACGTGCAGCGTCGTTAAAGGCCGCAGCCACTAAATCTTCCAGCATATCTTTGTCATCTTCCAGCAGGCTGGGATCGACTTCAACACGACGGCAGTTGTGCGCACCGTTGATGGTGACTTTTACCAGACCGGCACCTGATTCGCCGGTCACTTCCATGGCGGCGATCTCTTCCTGAACCTGCGCCATTTTGTCCTGCATTTGCTGGGCCTGTTTCATCAGGTTACCCAAACCGCCTTTACCACCAAACATAGTCGTCTCTCTCAGCTAAGGCTGCTTCAAGCATATGCGTTGAGCAGCGTTTTCAAACGGGGCGAATGCTCTCTTCATCCAGATCTGCATCGAAGAACCGACACAGCGCCTGAATATGACTATCCGCGATTATAGACTGACGCGCCTGCGCCAGCTTTTCGTCATAAATTGCCTGCCGCCACTCCAGCGGCGTCAACACTGCTAAATTATCATCTTCTACGACCGACAGTTCAACCGTCTCTCCTGCCGCCTGACTTAGCGCCTCCTGCAGCACTTTCTGCGCTGAAGGTGAGTGTAGATGGCGCTGGCTGGAGCGTAAATGTAAGCAGACGCCGTTGCTGGTCTGCTCTTTCCAGGCATTTAGCGCCAGCTGCTGCACCAGTTTCGGCAGTGTCAGCGTGGCTATCTCGGCTGC
Organism: Duffyella sp. Ts4; assembly: GCF_051851875.1. Taxonomy (NCBI): domain Bacteria; kingdom Pseudomonadati; phylum Pseudomonadota; class Gammaproteobacteria; order Enterobacterales; family Erwiniaceae; genus Duffyella; species Duffyella sp. Ts4. The sequence continues at coordinate 118,107 of NZ_JBLYPN010000006.1, forward strand.
CCAGCTGTCGCGCTGCTGTGCTTCCAACATCAGGCGAGCGGCCAGCTCCGGCGTTTTTTCCAGCTCCAGCGCCATGCGTAGCGCTTTTGGCGTGGCAACCGGCTCGGCAACCTGTTCCTGCTCTTTCTGCTGGGACGTCCAGCGATAGGCCTCTTTTTTTGCCGGCTCGCTTTCGGCAGCGGGCGCTTTACGCGGCAGCCCGCGCTCAGAGACCGCAGCCAGGCGTTCCAGCGCCGAGGTTGCCGGCCGCGCTACAGGCGCTGCCGGCTCACTCTTTTTTGGCCGGGATACTCCCTGCTGGCGCAGCAATTGCGTACGCGCCTGCAGGAGCTGGCTGGTGGTGCTGGAGGCCGCTGGCGTAGCATCTGCGGGCGGCGGCGTCACGTCAGCCGTTTTTTCGGTAGCCGGTGCCGCGGGCTGTAGCTTTTGCGGCGGCATCGCTGGCGCAGGCTGTGCCACCATCGCCGGACGCGCGTTGACCGGTTCATCGATAGTTTGCTGAGGATGGAACGCCAGCGCACGCAGCAGTGTCATTTCCACGCCCATGCGCCGATCCGGCGCCAGCGGCAGCTCTTTACGCCCGGTGAGCAGCATCTGGTAATAGAGCTGCACATCAACCGGCGGCAAGGTGCGCGCCAGTTCGCGCAGGCGCTGCAGATTCAGCGCGTCTTCATCGCCTGAGGCGGTGGGCAGCAGTTGAATCATGGCAACACGGTGCAGCAGGCGCAGCATCTCCACCAGCAGCGCTTCCCACTCCACGCCGCGGCTCGCGGCCTGATTAAGCAAGGCCATGACCGCTTCGCCATCGGCAGCGGCCAGCGCTTCAATCAGCGCCAGTGGCTGCTCATCATCCATGGTGCCCAGCATCGCGGTGACGCTGTCGGTGGTGACGCTGCCCTGCCCCATGGCGATGGCCTGATCGGTCAGACTCAGCGCATCGCGCATGCTGCCATCGGCGGCGCGCGCCAGCAGCTGTAATGCGCGCGGCTCAGCTTCAACCTGCTCATGCTGCAAGACGTGCGCCAGCTGACCCCGAATTTGATCGACATCCAGCGCCTTGAGATGAAACTGCAAACAGCGCGATAAGATGGTGACCGGTAGCTTTTGCGGATCGGTGGTGGCGAGCAGAAATTTCACGTGCTCCGGCGGCTCTTCCAGCGTTTTCAGCAACGCGTTGAAGCTGTGCCGCGATAGCATGTGTACTTCATCGATAAGGTAAACTTTGAAGCGCCCTCGCGCGGGAGCGTACTGAACGTTATCCAGCAGATCGCGCGTGTCCTCGACTTTGGTGCGGGACGCGGCATCGATCTCGATCAGATCGACAAAGCGGCCCTGCTCAATCTCGCGGCAGTTATCGCACTGGCCGCACGGCGTGGCCGTAATGCCAGTTTCGCAGTTCAACCCTTTGGCTAACAGCCGTGCGATGGTGGTTTTCCCCACGCCGCGCGTGCCGGAAAACAGCCAGGCGTGATGGATGCGGCCAAGGGATAAACCGTTGGCCAACGCTGTCAGTACGTGCTCCTGACCAACGACATCAGAAAAGGCTTGTGGACGCCACTTGCGGGCAAGAACCTGATAGCTCATGAGGACTCAATCGTTGAACGTGTGTGGTTGTAAGCTGGAGTGCAAAATGCACCTGTTGCGAGCGGAAGTGGGTAACAACACAGCGCATGCTCATTGCAACGAAACTGCGTGCTAGTTTAGCAGCAGCACCCTGATATGCCTATCACTTTAGGCGGCCGCTGAGCCACTCATCAGCCGCGGTTTTCCGCCCGCATTGCACTGTACAAGATTAGCGGAAACAGTCAGTTATGATCCAGATCGATGCCTTCGCTAATAAAGCGCGCCCGCTCAAACTTGCTATCAATATAGAGCTTACGCAGGCCGTTATACTTATGGCTGCTGACGGTTTTTATACTCATTTGTTGCGCTTCAGCAATGGCCTTTATCGACTCACCGGCGATCAGCGCCCGCAGCACGGTTTTCTCCCGCGCGGTCAACTCTCCCCACAGATAGCGCAACGCGCGGGCGTTAACCGGCAGTTTTGATGCAATACAGGGGCTGATCACCCGCTCGCCAAGTGCAATAGCGATGAGCTGCTCGCGGATGGCGATCAACGAGGCTTTACGCGACAACAGGCTGAACTGTGTCATCCCGTGCAGCTGGCAGAGCTGGACTTGCGACAGCTTATCGCTGAACAACCCTATCCGCAGCGCGGGCAGTTGCGCAGCCAGATTCAGCAGCATGGTAATCCCTTCTTTATCGCTTTCTCCCACGCCGCTTCGCTCGCTGATCAGAAGATCAACCGGCTGCTGCTGCAGGCGAACAGCCATGATCGTCGTTTGCCGCTCCTGCCAGACAACTTTAATCGGCACGGGCAAGTTCTGTAGCAGTGTGGCAATGCCGTGCAGCGTCATGGATGAGCTGTCGATGATGGCGGCAGATAACGCGCCAGCACAGCAGCGCTCTGCGCTTAGGCCCGCCATTATCGCCTCCTCAGGCAGGCGCGATGCAGGCGCGATGCGCGCAGGCTTTTTTTACGCAGCAGACGCCAGTGCATCACGCAGGCGAACAGAAAAACAGAGAAAGTGCCGATTAACAGGTTTAATAATGGATGCCACACGTTGAGTCGCCTCGCTGTTCAGGATGATAAACAGTGAGTTGTGGGCTGAAAGAAGGGGTTCCGAACAGATGAAAATAGTCCGCCCCGCTTGTGCGGAGCGGAAAACGCTTAGTGGCCCGGGAAGTTTACCAGGCTATAACACTGGATGCCCATGGCATTGAGACGGGCTTCGCCGGTGAGATCAAACAGGTTAATGATGAAGGCGGCATCGGTGACTTCACCACCGGCACGGCGAATCAGTTTTGCCGTTGCTTCAATGGTGCCACCGGTAGCGAGCAAGTCATCCACTACCAGCACGTTATCGCCGGGCTGGATCGCATCACGGTGCAGTTCAAGCTGATCGCTGCCATATTCCAGCTCATAGCGTTCGCTGTAGGTTTCACGTGGCAGCTTGCCAGGTTTACGCACCGGCACAAAGCCGACGCCCAATCCCAGAGCAACGGGTGCGCCGAACAGAAAGCCTCGCGCTTCGGTGCCGACCACTTTGGTGACGCCGCTATCACGGAAGCGCGCAACCAGCAGATCGATAGCCAGGGCAAAGGCTTTGGGATCTTCCAGCAGGCTGGTGACGTCGCGAAAAAGAATGCCTGGCTTTGGATAATCCGGGACGCTTTTAATACTCTGTTTCAGAAATTCAAGCTGCTGAGCAGTTGCGGTCATAATGAGATGCCTGGTAAAAACAGTGTTACGCGCAGCTTCAGCGCGCCGCAGCAGAGGGGCCACAGGGCGAAATGATGATGAGTCAGGGAAACTACGCACGAAAACGCCTAAATCTAAGCAAACCGCCGAATAATTGCAACCTCATTACCGCGGCACGGCAAATTACTCCCCGGCATCGATCACCGGCATGCGCGCCATGAAAATCAGCAGAATGGTCAACATCATCAACAGCATAATGCGTACCCACAGCACCGGCACCAGCCATAACGACAGGGCAAAGGTTGCCAGAATAAACAGGATCGCCCGCGATTTAGCCCCTTTTGGCAGCGCGCGATGCTGCTGCCAGTGACGAATATAACGCCCAAACCACGAGCGCCACAGCAGCCAGTGATGAAAACGCGGCGATGATCGAGCAAAACACCAGGCGGCGAGCAGCATAAACGGCGTGGTCGGCAGCAGCGGCAGCACAATGCCTAACGTTCCCAGCACAATCGCTAACCAACCAATAATGATTAAAATAATACGCTGCATAATGCGGCTCAACAGGAATAAACTGAGGCCACTTTATCATAGCGGCCCCTGAAGCATGAACCGGCAACAGCTGTTCCTTGAAATCGAAAAACTTCAGCAGCGGCTAACGGCGCAGGCCGCCGCTCTGAAACATTATAAAGTGAAGCGCGGCAGTTTCGATCGCCAGCTTTTCACCACCTGTAGCAGCGCGCCGCAGGACTACCTGCAGGAAATTTCGCAACACCTGACGCAGTTCAGGGATGAAAAAGATGTGGCGCGAGCAGGCTGGCTGGCGGAGAAACTGGTTAACCAGATCACCGCGCTACAGCGCCAATTCGCCAGCCAGCCTGCAGTGGTGCGCGCCGTGCCCGCGGTGGTGCCGGATGCGATCGCGCAGCATGAGGAGTTTGCCCGGCGTTTGCAGGCGATGCTCGATCAGCGGGAAGTGCAGCTGGCGCAGGCTGACACGCTGCTTCAGCAGCAGACGCTTAAACGTGAGCTGGAAGCGCTGGAGCAGCGTCTCAAGCGTTGTATGCAGGCGCTGATCCAACTTAAAGCGGATTTGCCCGCGCGTTAACTATACTTATGAGCCAGATTTAACAGAGGAGGCGTTATGGGCTTGTTGTCATGGATTGTCACCGGTGCTGCTGCCGGAGCGGTGGCACGCTATTTTTTACCGGGCCGTCCCGGCGGATTCGTTGCCGTTCTGGTGCTGGCTGTCATCGGCGCCCTGATCGGCGGCTATATCAGCAGTTATTTTGACTGGGGAACGCTGGCGGTGATTCATCCACGTGCGCTGGGGCTGGCGCTGGTCGGTGCCCTGCTGATGATTCTGGTTGCCCGAAAACTTCGCCTGTGAGGAAACGATAATGTCCCTGGAAAGTGCGCCAGATGAGGTCAAACTGGCCGTTGATCTGATCATGCTGCTTGAAGAGAGCCAGATAGAAGCCGATACGGTATTGGCCGCGCTGGAGATCGTTAAGCAAGATTATGAAAAAAAAGCCGCGCGTTTAATCAGCCAGCCGTAGCGACGGACTGAGCCGCAGCATATCGATAAAGCCATCGATAAGCGTGGCGGCTTCGGCAGCAAGATCAAATTTCTCCGGACTGAATAACCAGTTCTCCATTAAACCGGTAACGTAGCTGCGCATAATAATGGCGGTGCGTCGAGTGTTTAACGCCGAAGGGAGTTGTCCGGCGTCAATGCATTGCCTCAGCACTTCCTCTATTTTCTCATAACACTCAGCCAGCAACCGTTGCTGCATATGCTGTAAAACAGCCATCTCACCGACAAATTCACATTTATGAAAGATAATCTCCATTAATGCACGTCTGCGACAATCATGAACGGTTGCCTCAAGCAGGTGAATTAGCATGGCGCGTAAAACGGAGAGTGGATCGCCGGGGAATTTTGACTGATACTCAAGCTCCACTTCATCAAGACTGGAATCGGTTTGCATCCAGATTTCATTGAGTAAATCGGTCTTGTTTTTAAAATGCCAGTAGATGGCGCCGCGCGTTACACCAGCAGCAGCCGCAACGTCAGCAAGTGAGGTTGCAGAAACACCCTGTTCTGAAAAGCAGCTTATCGCTGCATCAATGATATGGCCTCGTGTTTCAAGTGCTTGTTGTTTGGTTTTTCGTGCCATAAGGTGTTTTTTTGCGGAAAGGCAGATTTACATACATTTGCGAATGTATGTACCATAGCACGACCATAATTTAAACGCAGCAATGGGTTCAAGGGTTTGTGATCCATTGGACGATCGATAGCGGACACTCGAGGTTTATTTATGAATAAGAACAGAGGAATCAAGCCTCTGGCGGCCTTCCTGATGCTTTCAGGCAGCGTGGCACTGATAGGCTGTGATGATAACAAATCTCAACAGGCACCGGCTCAACAGGCACCCGAAGTTGGCGTGTTAACGTTGAAAAGCGAGCCGTTGAAAATTACCACTGAGCTACCAGGCAGAACCAATGCTTATCGCATTGCGGAAGTACGCCCACAGGTTTCCGGCATTATTTTAAAGCGCAACTTTGTTGAGGGAACGGATATTAAAGCGGGTGAATCGCTTTATCAGATCGATCCGGCGACTTACCAGGCGGCTTACGACAGTGCAAAAGGCGATCTTGCTCAGGCGCAGGCTAATGCACAAATCGCGGCCACCACGGTTAAGCGTTACAAACCGCTGCTCGGCACCAAATATATCAGTCAGCAGGATTACGATCAGGCGATCTCTACTCAGAGCCAAACCTCTGCTGCAGTTCAGGTTGCAAAAGCGAGTGTGGAAACCGCGCGCATTAACCTGGCCTACACCAAAGTAACCTCGCCTATCAGCGGCCGCATTGGTAAATCTGCTTTTACCGAAGGTGCGCTGGTGCAAAATGGTCAAACGGATGCGCTGGCAACCGTGCAGCAACTCGACCCTATCTATGTTGACGTCACCCAATCCAGTGACGATTTCATGCGTCTGCGTAACGAACTCGAATCTGGCAAGCTGAAACAGAATGACGGCAAAGCCAGCGTCACCCTTCTGCTGCAAAACGGTAGCGAATATAGTCAGACCGGTACATTAGAATTCTCTGATGTCAGCGTCGATCAAACCACCGGCTCCATCACCCTGCGTGCCGTCTTCCCTAACCCGGAACATCGTCTGCTGCCAGGGATGTTTGTCCGTGCACGTCTGGAAGAAGGCATCAATCCAAATGCGCTGCTGGTGCCACAACAGGCGGTAACGCGTACGCCAACCGGTCAGGCAACGGCAATGGTCGTGGGTGCGGATAATAAAGTGGCCGTACGTTCGCTGAAAACCGATCAGGCGATTGGCGACAAATGGTTAGTGACTGAAGGTCTGAAAGATGGCGATCGGGTGATTACCACGGGTACCCAGCGAGCGAAGCCAGGCGCGCAGGTCACGCCGCAGGAAGTTTCAGCAGATGCTAAAGCTGATGCTGCTCCGCAAGCCAATGCTGACAACAAGCAGCCTTAACAGGAGCCACTGACACATGGCTAAGTTTTTTATCGATCGCCCTATCTTCGCGTGGGTCATCGCCATCATCATCATGTTGGCAGGCGCGCTGTCGATTTTGCAATTACCGATTGAGCAATATCCCAATGTTGCGCCAACGGCCGTGCAAATTCGCGCCAGCTATCCGGGTGCGGATGCGAAGACCCTGCAGGATTCGGTTACGCAGGTTATCGAGCAGAACATGAATGGCATTGACGGACTGATGTATATGTCCTCAAACAGCGATTCATCGGGCACTCTGCAGCTGACTATCTCTTTTGAATCAGGAACTAACCCAGACATTGCTCAGGTTCAGGTGCAGAACAAACTGCAGCTGGCTATGCCGCTTCTGCCTCAGGAAGTGCAACAACAGGGTATTCAGGTTCAGAAATCCTCCAGCAGCTTCCTGATGGTAGCGGGCTTTGTGAGCGAAGATGGCAGCATGACGCAGAATGACATTTCTGACTATGTTGCCTCTAACATCAAAGATCCGATCAGCCGCGTGACCGGCGTGGGCGATACGCAAATCTTTGGTGCGCAGTACGCGATGCGTATCTGGATGGATCCTGACAAGCTCAATAACTATCAGCTCACGCCTGTGGATGTCGTCACTGCAATCACCACGCAGAACGCCCAGGTCGCGGCAGGTCAGTTAGGCGGTACGCCAGCGGCGCCGGGCCAACAGCTCAATGCCTCGATCATTGCACAGACACGTTTAACCTCCACTGATGAGTTCGGCAAAATTTTGCTGAAGGTCAATCAGGATGGTTCGCAGGTGCGCCTGCGCGACGTAGCGAAAATCGAGCTTGGCGGTGAAAACTACGAAACCATAGCCCAATACAACGGTAAGCCTGCCTCCGGTATCGGTATCAAACTGGCTACCGGTGCTAACGCGTTGGATACCGCTGAAGCGGTAAAAGCGGAGCTGGCTAAACTGGCACCGAACTTCCCGGCAGGTATGAAAACGGTTTATCCGTACGACACCACGCCGTTCGTGAAAATCTCTATTCACGAAGTGGTGAAAACGCTGTTTGAAGCGATCGTGCTGGTCTTCCTGGTTATGTACTTGTTCCTGCAAAACTTCCGCGCCACGTTGATCCCAACGATTGCCGTGCCGGTAGTGCTGTTGGGAACGTTTGCCATCATCAACGCCTTTGGCTATTCGATAAACACCTTAACCATGTTCGGGTTGGTGCTCGCCATCGGGCTGTTGGTGGATGATGCGATCGTGGTGGTGGAAAACGTCGAGCGCGTGATGGCCGAAGAAGGTATCTCGCCTAAAGAAGCGACCAAGAAGTCGATGGAACAGATTCAGGGCGCGCTGGTCGGTATTGCGCTGGTGCTCTCTGCGGTCTTTATTCCAATGGCCTTCTTCGGCGGTTCAACCGGTGTCATCTATCGCCAGTTCTCGATCACCATCGTTTCTGCCATGGTGCTGTCGGTCATTGTGGCGTTGATTCTGACGCCAGCGCTGTGTGCCACCATGCTGAAGCCGATCAAAAAAGGCGATCACGGCAAAACCACCGGTTTCTTCGGCTGGTTTAACCGCGTCTTTGATAAGAGCACCAACCATTATACCGACAGCGTGGGCCACATCGTGCGCAGCACCGGTCGTTATCTGGTGATCTATCTGCTGATCGTGGTTGGTATGGCATTCCTGTTCCTGCGTCTGCCCTCTTCGTTCCTGCCGGAGGAGGATCAGGGCTTGCTGCTGGCTCAGGCGCAGCTGCCTGCCGGTGCAACACAGCAACGTACGCAGAAGGTGCTGAATCAGGTATCGGACTACTTCCTGACCAAAGAAAAAGCGAACGTGAAGTCGGTGTTTACCGTGAGTGGCTTCGGTTTTGCCGGTCGTGGACAGAACACCGGTATCGCCTTCGTCAGCCTGAAAGAGTGGGATGAACGTAGCGGCGCTGACAACAAAGTGCCAGCCATTGCCGGTCGCGCTATGCAGGCGTTGGGTGCGATTCGCGATGGTATGGTTATTCCGTTTAACCTGCCGGCTATTATCGAACTGGGTAACGCCACCGGCTTCGACTTTGAACTGATCGATCAGGCTAACCTCGGTCATGACAAGTTAATGCAGGCGCGTAATCAGCTGTTCGGCATGATCGCCCAGCATCCCGATACGCTGGTCGGCGTTCGTCCAAACGGTATGGAAGATACGCCGCAGTACAAACTGATGATCGATCAGGAGAAAGCGCAGGCGTTAGGCGTCTCACTGTCTGATATCAACACCACGCTGGGTGCAGCCTGGGGTGGCTCCTACGTCAATGACTTTATCGATCGCGGTCGCGTGAAGAAAGTGTATGTCATGGGTAACGTTGAATCGCGCATGCTGCCTGGCGATATTAATAAGTGGTTTGTACGCGCCAGCAACGGCGAGATGGTGCCCTTCTCCTCTTTTGCTACGGCAAAATGGCAGTATGGTTCACCGCGACTTGAGCGTTATAACGGCCTGCCGTCAATGGAGATTCTGGGTCAGCCTGCACCGGGCAAGAGTTCGGGCGATGCGATGAAACTGATGGAGGAGCTTACGTCTAAGTTGCCAGCCGGTATCGGCTACGACTGGACCGGTATGTCCTATCAGGAACGTCTGTCGGGCAACCAGGCACCCGCGCTGTATGCTATCTCGCTGATTGTCGTCTTCCTCTGTTTGGCTGCACTGTATGAGAGCTGGTCCATTCCGTTTGCGGTTATGTTGGTGGTGCCATTAGGGGTAATCGGTGCGCTGATCTTTACCACGCTGCGTGGATTGAGCAACGACGTTTACTTCGTGGTAGGCCTGCTGACGACGGTGGGACTATCGGCGAAGAACGCCATCCTCATCGTGGAATTTGCCAAGGATTTGATGGAGAAAGAGGGCAAAGGCTTAATTGAGGCGACGCTGGAAGCGGTACGTATGCGTTTACGTCCGATTCTGATGACCTCACTCGCCTTTATTCTCGGTGTACTGCCGCTGACCATCAGTACCGGTGCCGGTTCCGGCGCGCAAAACGCCGTAGGTACTGGCGTAATGGGCGGTATGGTGACGGCAACCGTGCTGGCTATCTTCTTCGTACCGGTGTTCTTTGTGGTGGTTCGCCGCCGCTTCAGCAAGAACAAAGATGAAGTGGAAAAAGGCCATCCGGTTGAACACCATCAGTAAGTAATCTTTGCACGTTAAGAGGCCGCTTTTGCGGCCTCTTTTTTTTGCCTGTTATTCGAGGATTGCAAAGTCATTCTGCACGCCCTATACTATTGTTACGTTATAACATAACAATTTGGAGCATGTATGAAATCAGGTATTCATCCTGACTATCGTCAGGTGGTCTTCCATGACACTACCGTCGACAGCTGGTTTAAAATTGGCTCAACCATCAAGACCGACCGCAGCGTGGAATTCGAAGGCGCAACCTATCCTTACGTCACACTGGATGTCTCTTCCGCCTCACATGTCTATTACACCGGCAAGCAGAAAGAGTTTGCTAAAGAAGGCAGCGCGGCACGCTTCAATAAGCGTTTTGGCCGTTTTCTTGGTTCAGCGAAGTAAGGGAAACAGATGCAGGTGCTTAGCTCGCTGCGCTCCGCTAAGGCGCGCCATAAAGATTGCAAAGTGGTACGTCGTCGCGGTCGCATTTATGTGATTTGTAAAACCAATCCACGTTTCAAGGCCGTTCAGGGAAGAAAGAAAAGAAGATAAGCACGTTGTGCATGATGTGATTTGCCGGATGATTGATCCGGCTTTTTTTTTGCCCGCGCTCAGCGGGCTGCCTGTTATTTCATGCTGTTCGCAATAACGGTAACGTTATGTCTGAAAGCATCGACGTAGCTTGCCGCCGGTCCGTCCGCAGCTGATAACGCTTCGGGATAGAGTTCTCCGCCTGGCTCAGCACCTGTTTCGGTGGCGATCTGCTTAACCAGCCGCGGATCGGTCTGGTTCTCGATAAAGTAGGTTTTAATCTTCTCTGCTTTGAGCTGGTTAATCAGCGATGCCATATCGCCCGCGCTGGCTTCCGATTCCGTTGAAAATCCCTGCGGCGCGAGGAAAGTGACGTGATAGCGCTGGCCAAAATAGCCAAAAGCGTCGTGGCTGGTCAGCACCTTGCGTTTTGCCTGAGGAATGGCCGCGAAGGTTTTTTCAGCCCAGCTGTCCAGCTGATTGAGTTGTGCAATATACGCGGATCCTCGCTGGCGAAAGTAAGCGGCATCCTGGGGATCGGCAGCGATCAGCGCATTCATCACGTTAGTGGCATAGCGAGCGCCATTGTGCATACTGTTCCATGCGTGTGGATCGGTGATGCGCTTGCCCTCCTCTTCCATGCTGCGTGTATCAATGCCTGCCGACGCCACATTCACTTTTCCTTTGTAGCCAGACGCGGTCACCAGTCGATCCATCCATCCTTCCATTCCTAAACCACTGACAAACACCACATCAGCCTGTGCCAGCGCCTGGCTGTCCTGCGGCGTCGGTTCAAACGTATGCGGATCGCCGTTCGGCCCCACCAGGCTTTTTACCTGCACGTGTTCACCACCCACATTTTTTACGATATCAGCCAGCACGGTAAAGCTGACCACGGCGCTTAGCTCTTTTGCCATCGCCAGGGGCGCGGCGCTCATGGCACCAATCAGCAATGCAACGGGTAACGCTTTCATACTTTTTCCTCTCAGTTTATGTGCGGCGTAATAAGCCACCGCAGGGCCCGGTTAAAATGGAGATAAAAAACAGTGCCGTCGCGCTTAACACCACCGCTGGCCCCGCTGGCAATGAAAAATGCCAGGATAACAGCAGCCCTGTGACGCTGGCCGCTACCGCCTGCGCCATCGCGTTCAGTAGCATCATGGAAAGATGGCGGCTCCAGAAACGGCTGCTGGCGGCCGGGAGCATCATCAAGCCCACCGACATGAGCGTTCCCAGTACCTGAAAGCCCGCCACCAGGTTCAGTACCACCAGCGTTAAAAACAGGCCATGTACCAGCGGCGCACTCCAGCGGCTTTGCGCCCGCAGAAAGGTGGGATCAAAAGCGTCGATCACTAACGGGCGATAGAGAAAGGCTAAAGCGATAAGCGTCAACGCCGTGATAGCGCCCACCAAAATAATTGCCGGTGCATCAACCGCCAGCAGGGATCCGAACAGAACGTGCAGCAGATCGACACTGGATCCCCGCAGCGAAACCAGCGTGACACCAAGCGCCAGCGATCCCAGATAGAAACCGGCAAAGCTGGCATCTTCGCGCAGGGGCGTAAAATGGCTTACCGCGCCGGAAAGCAGCGCGACGGCCAGGCCTGCGATCAATCCACCGATGCCCATAGCCACCAGTGAGAGTCCGGAAAGCAGATAACCTATGGCCGCACCGGGCAAAACTGCGTGTGATAAGGCGTCGCCAATCAGGCTCATACGGCGTAAGGAAAGAAACACGCCCAGCGGCGTAGCACTGATGGAAAGCGCCACGCAGGCGATGAGCGCACGTCGCATAAAGCCGAACTCAATGAAAGGATGGAACAGGCTCAGCATGCTATTACCTCAGACTGCGATGCAGTTACGCTGAGGGTCGTTCGAAAACGGGCTTTCTCCACATCGAGATGAAGCTGCTGCGGAAAATCATGTGCAACCATTGCCCGATCGTGAAGCACGACCAACAGCGTACCGCCCTGCTGATGCTGCTGGTGCAATATCTTCAGCAGCAGTGATGTGGTGTTTTGGTCGACGCCGCTGAACGGCTCATCAAGCAGCCATACGCGGCACTGTTGCATCAGCAAACGCGCAAACAGCACCCGTTGCAATTGACCGCCGGACAGCGTACCCGGCTGTGCCTGGGCGAAATCCGCCATGTTCACCTTTTCCAGACAAGCCATGATTTCTTTACGATGTGCACGGTTAATGCCGCCAAACCATCCGCAGCGTGACCAGCAGCCCATCGCCACCAGCTCAAACACGGTGATCGGAAAATGACTTTCCAGTTCGGCGCGCTGCGGCATCCAGCCAATTTGCGCTCGTGCGCTATCTATTGCCCATTGACCCGAAACCGCAGGTAGCAATCCAGCCAGCGTTTTCAGCAAGGTCGACTTACCGCTGCCGTTGGCGCCGGTGAGCGCGGTCATACTGCCAGTATTGAGATGCAGCGAAATTTCAGGCGCAACGGCCTGGCGTTGATAGCCCACCTGCAGTTGAGAAAAGGTGATCATATCGCGATCGCCCACCGTACCGCGCAAACCAGCATGGCGACTAACAGGCTAATGACCAACAGGCGCTGAATAAGGGAAAAGCAGAACAAAGGAACAGAAGAGAACACCATTGCCACCGACATAATGTTATAACATAACATTAATCTATCACAGCTTTGTGCAGTGAGGTATCGGTACGTATGTTGCAAACTGTGTCTTTGGCATCGAATACTCTGCAGCTGGCAGGGCTAAAGCTGGTTAAGAGATAAACAGTCAATGAACTGTTGCAAAATCATCAGCAAGATAACTTGAAATTTATGCCTGCTATGTTGATTATAAAGTTCAGATCAGCTGTTTAGGAATTGTCGTGTCTCTCCTTATTCCTGCTACACTTTCAATAAATGAAACCGATACCACTAAATTAATAGCGGTTATTAACCAGAATATTCTCAAATTGTCAGGGGCGCTGGCAGGAGATTTACAATGGTATTCACAAAATGCCCTATTAGTTCCCGACAGTTTTGTTATTATTTCTATCAGTGCGATAGCCCCATCTTTCTTTAAAATGCATTATCATTACCAGTGGAACGTTTTTAATGCGTGCCTCAATATTAATGAAAGCGAAACGCAAACTGAAACAGTGAATTTTCAGGTAGTTCCGGAAGGCCTGCTGTTTGACATCATTGAAAATCAGCGTCCTTCACCCGCGGATGAATTGTAATTTTTAGTCAAAGCGATGAGCAGAATTTACCGATCTGCATTATATTTACTGTGTCCTTTAACGTTAATTCTACCGCTCACTTCCACAATTACACCTGAATACGGTTCCGCAGCTCTGCGGGTTGATGTCGGCTATGGAGGGGAAAGAGATGGACGAATACTCACCTAAAAGGCATGATATGGCGCAGCTTAAGTACCTGTGCGAAAGTCTGCATGACGATAGCATGGCCACCTTAAGTGACAGCCATCACGGCTGGGTTAATGATCCAACCTCTGCCAGCAATTTGCAGCTCAATGACCTGATTGAACATATCGCATCCTTCACCATGAATTACAAAATTAAACATGTTGAAGATGAAGAACTGATTACTCAGATTGATGAATATCTTGACGATACTTTTATGTTATTTAGTAACTATGGCGTAAGTGCGCAAGATCTGCAGCGTTGGCAACGTTCGGCAAAGCGGCTTTTTAATATATTTGCCGAGGAATGCGCTCTGTTACAACCGAGCCATTCATTTTAGACTTAGTTCTTATTGATAATGACGGTTAAACCATGAGTGAAAAAACACTGACTAAAACTGATTACCTGATGCGCTTAAGACGTTGCCGATCTATCGATACCCTTGAGCGTGTTATTGAAAAAAACAAATATGAATTACCCGATAATGAACTGGCCATATTTTATTCAGCTGCCGATCATCGTTTAGCAGAACTGACGATGAATAAGCTTTACGATAAAGTGCCGGTTTCTGTCTGGAAATTTGTACGCTGATCTGAACGGGCATGCTGAAACGCAAGCCCGTTTTATTTATCAAAAATAAACATGCTGTACGTTGAGGGAAAGGGGTAGTGCAGAATTGGGTGGGGATCCTGCCAGCTACATCCCGGCACACGCGTCACCTGCTGCGGCTGCTTCCTTCCGGACCTGACCGAATTCACAAGTTAGCATTGCGGGAGAACCAACCGGATCCCCATTGATTGCTCCAACCTTCAGAGCGCAGGCATTATCAATGATGCCCTGCCGAATTGCAAGCCACTGCCGGGCGACCGCTGTTTTCTTAAGCAACCGCATATTTCCGCCTCTTCATCCGCATAATTTATTATGCTTTCGGCAAGATTGTTTCATCGCAGGCCAAATATGACATTCCATGACGACTCTTTTCCGCAGCGCGTGCTGCAGATTCTGGCGGCAATTCCTCCGGGAAAAGTGACCACTTATGGCGACGTGGCCCGGCTGGCTGGCTCACCGCGCGCTGCGAGGCAGGTTGGCGGCGTACTGAAGCGCCTGCCAGAAGGCAGCAAGATTCCGTGGCATCGGGTGCTTAATCGCCATGGACATATTTCGCTTATCGGCGATGGCCTGATGAGACAACGGGACGCGCTGGAGGCGGAAGGCATTGAGATCAGCGATGCAGGCATCGTTGAGCTAAAGAGGTATCGCTGGAAGGTTTAAAAACGCCCCTGACGGGGCGTCTGGTATTACAAAGAGGTTGGTGCAGGTACGGCTGAAGAAGGCGTCACCTTGGTTGGCGAGGTAGATGGCACCGTGGTTGCCGCGCCTGGCTGCGTTGGCATCGCGACCGATGGGACCGGGACCAGCGTCAACTCCGCTTTCGAACCGCCGCCGTTCAGCACTGGCTTCACGTTGTCGGTGATAAAGGTAATTTTACCGTCAATCGTAATCGCCGCACTTAACAGAATACGTGCGTTTGGCTGGATATCGGCCGGGTTGAAAGGCAGCACAAACTGGAATGGCGCCTGTTTGCCCTGAGTCAGCACAACGCGCTGAGAAATAACCTTCGACGGCGCATCTGAGACCGACGCATCCGATAAGGTCACCGTCAGCACAGCGTCTGGCGGCAGTGCAATTTTCTGACGGATGTAGATCGCCCCGCTAACGTTAGGCTGGGCAATGGCCGCCTGTTGTCCGGCTGTTGGCGCACCCAATGTTGGAACAGGTACATCCTTCGCTTTGTCCGCACAACCTGCCAAAATCGCTGCCAGCGCAGCGCCACTCATAACTTGCCATAATTTCATTGATGTAATCTCCTTAAGATCAATGTGAATATCGATAACATCGTTACCGAACAGCGTTTTCAATGCTGCATGTCTATCATTCTGGCACAATTTTCTCGCTTTGCCCGCGATCCTGCCTGCTTGTGGACAGGTTGACGAAAACTGGTCCGATCTCGCACACTATGATCATCATTTTAAAGAGGACGTGACCATGAGTCAGGCGCTGGATAATCTGTTAAATCTGCTTAATCTTGAAAAAATTGAAGAAGGCCTGTTTCGCGGTCAAAGTGAAGATCTCGGCCTGCGTCAGGTTTTTGGCGGACAGGTGGTGGGTCAGGCGTTATCCGCGGCCAAACATACCGTGCCGACGGAACGCGTGGTGCACTCCTTTCACAGCTACTTTTTGCGCCCCGGCGACAGCAAAAAAGCGATTGTTTATGACGTCGAAAATTTGCGTGATGGGCAGAGCTTTAGCGCAAGACGCGTGAGTGCTATTCAAAACGGCAAACCTATCTTCTTTATGACCGCCTCTTTTCAGGCCCCGGAAAGCGGTATGGAGCATCAAAAAACGATGCCAGCCGCACCGGCGCCGGATGATTTACCCTCCGAAACCGCGATAGCCCGCCAGCTTTCGGCGCATTTGCCCGCGGCGGTGCGTGATAAATTTCTCGCCGATAAGCCGCTTGAGTTTCGTCCCGTCACCTTTCATAACCCGTTAAAAGGCGCTGTCGCTGAACCCACACGTCAGGTCTGGCTCCGGGCCAATGGCGACGTGCCGGATGATCGGCGCATTCATCAATATCTGCTCGGCTACGCTTCAGATTTTAATTTTTTGCCGGTCGCGCTACAGCCGCATGGCAAAGGTTTTCTTGAACCCGATCTACAAATAGCCACCATCGACCATTCCATGTGGTTCCATCGCCCCTTCGATTTGAACCAATGGCTGCTCTATAGCGTTGAAAGCACTTCAGCATCTGGCGCACGCGGTTTTGTGCGCGGTGAGTTTTATACTCAACAGGGTGAGCTGGTCGCCTCGACGGTCCAGGAAGGCGTGATGCGCCTGCGCACCGTGTAACAAAAAGGGCGATGCTGCTGCATCGCCCTTCTGATATCTGCCCCATTAAATCAGGTGCACATTATTGGTTATAGGCGTTCTCGCCATGGCTGTTAACGTCCAGACCTTCGCGTTCATGATCCTCAGAGACGCGTAGCCCAACAACCATATCGGCAATTTTAAAGCCCACAAACGCCACCACACCGGTCCAGATAATGGTCACGCCAACGCTCAATAGCTGAATCCACATCTGATGACCCATAGTCACGCCTTCCGCGTAGCCCACGCCGCCCAGCGAAGAGGAAGCAAACACGCCGGTGAGCAAACAGCCTACGATGCCGCAAACGCCATGCACGCCAAACACATCGCATGGATCATCAACACGTAACCATCTTTTCAGCACGGTGACGCCCCACAAGCCGGCAACGCCGCCGATTAAGCCGATAACTAACGCGCCGCCTACGCCAACATAACCACAGGCTGGCGTAATGGCGACCAGGCCAGCAATAAAACCAGAGCTGGCACCTAACAGCGAAGGCTTGCCACGGTGCAACCACTCGCCGAAGGTCCAGGTTAATACCGCGCCAGCAGTAGCCACGACGGTGTTCAGAAAAGCCAGTGCAGCAATTTCGTTGGCGGCGCTGGCAGAGCCGGCGTTGAAGCCAAACCAGCCCACATAGAGAATAGCGGTACCGGTGAACACCATCGGCAGGTTATGCGGTTTAAAGGCTTCTTTACCAAATCCGGCACGTTTGCCAACCAGATAAGCACCCACGAGGCCAGCAACGGCTGCGTTGATATGAACCACGGTGCCGCCGGCAAAATCGAGCGCGCCATCCTGCGCGAGGAATCCGCCCGCCCACACCATGTGCGCAATAGGCAGATAAGCGAAGGTTAACCACACCACGACAAAAATCAGTACGGCTGAGAAGCGAATGCGTTCTGCGATAGCGCCAACGATCAAGCCAACGGTGATACAGGCGAAAGAAGCCTGGAAAGCCACGTGAATATATTGATAG
The DNA here is from genome assembly GCF_051851875.1 of Duffyella sp. Ts4. Lineage (NCBI taxonomy): Bacteria > Pseudomonadati > Pseudomonadota > Gammaproteobacteria > Enterobacterales > Erwiniaceae > Duffyella > Duffyella sp. Ts4. Next base: position 135,861 of record NZ_JBLYPN010000006.1, read on the forward strand.
AAAGAGCCGGTTAACGCTTTGAGTTCAATGTTTTTCAACATTACCCACTGGAAGCTGCCGAAGAAAGCGTTGCCTTCACTGAAGGCGAGAGAGTATCCATAAAGCACCCACAGCACGCACACCAGCGCAAAGGTTACGGCAACCTGGGTCAGCATGGAAAGCACGTTTTTGCCACGGATCAGGCCGCCGTAAAACAGCGCGATGCCTGGAATGGTCATGAACAGTACCAGCGCGGTACAGATCATCATAAAGGCGTTATCAGCTTTGTCCGCAACGGCCGGAGCCGCGGCCATTGCCAGCGAGGGCAGCAGCGCCAGACTGGCCAGACCGGATTTGGTCACTATTTTTTTCATTTTATTCCACCCCATCACTGTGCCTGAAATTACAATGCTGCTTCGTCGGTTTCGCCGGTACGAATGCGGATAACGCGCTGCAGTTCTGCAACAAAAATTTTGCCATCGCCGATCTTGCCGGTGTAGGCCGACTTGCTGATGACATCAACCACTTCGTCCAGCTGATCGTCAGCAATGGCGATATCAATTTTGACCTTTGGCAGGAAATTCACGCTGTATTCTGCCCCGCGATACAGTTCTGCATGGCCTTTCTGACGACCAAACCCTTTCACCTCGGTGACGGTCAGCCCCTGAATACCGATCGATGACAGCGCTTCGCGCACATCTTCCAGTTTGAACGGTTTGATTACCACGGTAACCAGTTTCATACGAACTCCTCCAGCCAGGTAAATGTTGATGTCGCCGAGACGCTGAAGATTAAGCAAGTGCTGTGCCATAAACTGGCAAGAGGATTTTTTAATTTTCAAACGAGGAAAATTGCGGCCTGCGCTGGAACTTTCGTCACAGCGCAGCGCCAGTGTCAGGCAGAGAGGGGAAGAAGTGCACCAAAAAGATGCAAAGGAGTGGAGATTGATGCATCACCAATGAACAATGTCATTTTAACGCTCAAAAAAGGTGCAATTTGGCGTTACGCTTCCTGTGCAACGCCGGAGGCGAGCTCTTCTCCAGCAAGCTGGAGTTGATACATTTGCCAATAGCGGCCACGTTTTGCCAATAGTGCCTGATGGCTGCCCTGCTCTACCGCGTGCCCACGATGCAGAACCATAATCGTATCAGCATCAACAATGGTGGAAAGGCGGTGGGCAATCACCACCAGCGTAGTGCGCTGACGTACCGCATATAGCGCACGCTGGATTGCCTGCTCAGTGCCGGAATCGATATTGGCCGTGGCTTCATCAAGGATGAGGATCTTCGGTGACATCACCAGGACCCTGGCCATCGCCAACAGCTGTTTCTGGCCCACTGACAGGGTATTCCCCTGCTCACCAAGCTGGGTATGGATGCCTTCAGGCAGACTACGCGCCAGCTCAGCCAGTTGCACCGTCTCCAGCGCCTGCCAGACCTGCTCTTCTGCAATATCACGCCCAAGACGGATATTCTCAAGGAAGCTTTCTGCCAGTACTACGGGATCCTGCTGCACCATCGCCACACCCTGTCGCAGCACCGCATGACTCAGCGTGTGTAAAGGACGGCCATCGAGACGAATTTCACCATGCCGCAATGGGTAATAGCCCATTAACAGACTGGCTAAAGTACTTTTGCCGCTTCCGGTATGGCCCACCAGCGCAACAAAAGAACGCGGCGGAACCGACAGTGAAATATCCTGCAGCACGTTGCGATTGTCACGATAGGCAAAAGAGATCTTTTCAATATCAATGCGGCCATCACTAAGCGGGCGATCATCGTTACCGTAATGTTGCTGCGGTGCATCCATCAGCTCAAAAATGCGCTCGCCCGCGACAACCGCCTGTTGCAGCATCGATTGCTGGGTGGTCAGTTCAATCAAGGGTTCATTCAACCTGCCTAAATAGCTGATAAAAGCGTACAGCACACCGACTTCGAACGCGCCTGAGCCAGAAAAGCTAAACAGCAGCATCAGACCGCACAGAATCAGCGCAGAAAACAGGCTTAGCAGCGGACGCAACAAAAAGCCATCCAGCCTGAGCGTTTGCATACGCGCCAGATAATGCGAGCGGCTGGCATTGCCCATGCGCTCGCCAAAACGCGCCTGCTGGCGAAACTGTTGAATCACACTCATGCCGCTGATGACTTCGTTAAAGCCATTATTGATATCGGCAAGATAACTGCGCACCCGGCGAACAATCGGCGTGCTGATGCGCTGATAGATAAACATCACCGCAATAACCAGCGGAAAGATGGTGATCGCGACCAGGGCCATATGTTGGTTAAGCGAAAACATCGCGACCAGCATGGCACTGATCAGCGCGGCGCTGCGCAGCACCGTAGCGACGACGGTGACGTAAAGATCGCGCACAACCTCCGTATCGTTGGTTACGCGAGAAATCAGCTGCCCAACCGGCTGATTGTCAAAAGCGCTGAGGGGTTGGCGAAGCGCTGCATCCATGACCTGGGAACGTAGCCGTTGCACCACGCCAACCGCCGCCTGGTTAAACAGCAGCGCCTGAAAGTAGTGTAAAGCGGCCGAAAGGATCTGCAGCAGCACGTAGGCCAGCGCCAGTCCTGCTGCCAGAGCAACAGGAACGTTGTGCCGCGCGACCATATGATCGATAAAGTAGCTGATCAGTAGGGGTCCCGTGACTTCAGCAATGGCTGCAACCCACAGCATCAACACCGCGAGGCCCAACGTTTTGCGCCATGGCCAGCCGTAAGAGAGCAACCGCTTTAGCGCAGGCCACATACGGGTCTTATTTGTCATGTACGGTTCCCTCGTTGACATCATCTTCATCCAGTGCCGCTTCAATTTGTTGGTAGCGATACATGTCATGATACCAACCACTTTCAGCCACTAATTTTTCATGTTGCCCACGCTGCGCTACTACGCCGTGTTGCATCACTAAAATTTCGCTGGCTTCGGTTAAGGCTGATAAACGATGCGCGCTGATGATTACCGTCCTACCCTTACCCCAGCGCCGCAGGTTATGCAGAATTTGGTGTTCGGTCCGACCATCAACCGCTGATAATGCATCATCCAGGATCAGAATTTCGGCGTTAAGCAGCAGCGCACGGGCAATGGAGATACGCTGCTTTTGCCCGCCGGAAAGCATCACGCCACGTTCGCCGACCTCGGTTTCATAGCCCTGCGGCAGTTGCAGAATGTCATCATGAACGCTGGCCAGCCTGGCCACCGCTTCGATCTCCTGCTGCGTGGCGCCAGGTCGACCCAGCGCAATATTATTAGCAATGCTGTCTGAGAACAGAAAAGGCGTCTGGCTGACTACTGCCAGTCGACTGCGCCAGCTGTCGATACGTAATTCAGTGAGCGCCAGACCGTGGTAGCGAATATCACCTTGCTCAATATCAAAATGACGCTGCAGCACGCTAAGCAAGCTGCTTTTTCCCGAGCCAGTTGGCCCGCAGAGTCCCAGCATTTGACCGGGCTTGAGCATAATATTTATGTTACGCAATGCTGGCGTTTCCGCACCAGGATAGGTGAACTGGCGGATGGCAACCTGCAATAGCCCCGGCCCTTCCGGCAGGTTATGCGCACCTTCGGTAACCGTTGGCGCTTCGGAAAGCAAAGACCGAATTCGGCTCCACGCGGCGCTACCACGCTCCACGATGTTGAACATCCATGCCAGTGCCAGCATTGGCCAGATCATCAGGCCTAAGTACATGATAAAACTGGTTAGCTCTCCCAGCGTCATATAACCGTGCCATACCATCCAGCTGCCGCCGCCGACAGCCAGCAGGTTAGAAAAGCCGATAGCGATAAATATGGTGGGATCGAAGCGTGCATCAACCCGCGCTACACGCAGATTTTTTTCTCCGGTGTCGCGTGCGATCGAGGCAAACTGCTGTGACTGATGATCCTCCAGCCCAAATGATTTGATCATGCGGATGCTGGTCAGACTCTCCTGCGTTTGGTTGTTCAGGTTGGAGAAAGCCGCCTGAGCCAGCTTGAAACGTTGATGCAGTTGATCGCCATAACGCTTGATGACTATTGCCATAATGGGCATAGGCAGCAAAGCCAACAGGGTTAGCTGCCAGCTCAGTTGCACGCTCATAACGATCAGCACGGCACAGCCCATGACCAGTGAATCCACTAAGGTCAGGACGCCCTCACCCGCGGCAAAGACAACCCGATCAACATCATTTGTCGCGCGTGCGATCAAATCGCCGGTACGATGACGAAGATAGAAAGCGGGATGCTGGCGGCTTAGCTGCCGATAAAAATCTTCCCGTAGCTCCACCGCCAGCTGGTAGGATGCGCCAAACAGCAACACCCGCCAGACATAGCGCAGCAGATAAACCACAATGGCGGTCACCAGCATGGCGCCTACCCACATCAAAATTTTGCTGCCAGAAAGGCTGTGCTGCGTTACACCATCCACAATGAGGCCGACAATTTTAGGCGGCAATAATTGCAGGATAGCGATCAGGATTAACAGAGACACTGCACCCAGATAACGGCGCCATTCGCGAATAAAAAACCAACTCAGTTGTCTGAACAATCTCACATCATATTTCCTGCGTGACATCTGCTAAAAGAGAAACGCGGTTGCCGGTTATTCGTTTCCCTTACCGACGGGAAGCCTTGTTGTACTGTTCGGCGATCCTTACCTCGGATGTATTACCGCATCTGGACGGGCACGCTGCTCGCTGCCCTTGATTCACCTGCATGCCTGCAGGCTGGTTTATCTTATTCTACTGGCACTAGTTGATATGTTAAAGGCAGCGGCAGAATCCGTTCGCCATGCTTTTTGAGGCACAGTGGGCTAAAACCGACTTACATGGATAAATGCTTTCACTGGCCATGCGCTGGCCGCGCAAAGCAGAGTCGCCGCCCGTATTGTGGCCCATGAGCAAACTTCCGTTTCGCACTACGCCATCAAGATGATTATGACAGCCCACCGGCCTTCATGGCTTTCCCTCATCGATATCACGCAGTACCATAAGCCCACAAAAATCGTAACGGACATTATTATGAAACGCGCTGTGGTTGTATTCAGTGGCGGGCAGGATTCCACTACCTGCCTGATTCAGGCTTTGCAGCAATATGACGAAGTGCATTGCGTCACTTTTGACTACGGGCAACGCCATCGGGAAGAGATTACCGTAGCACAGCAGCTAGCAAAGAAGTTGGGCGCGCGTGCGCATAAGGTGCTGGATGTTAATCTGCTTAACGAACTGGCTATCAGCAGCCTCACCCGCGACAATATTCCTGTACCGCAATGGGATCCCAATGCCAGCGGCTTACCCAGCACCTTTGTGCCGGGGCGTAATATCCTTTTTCTGACGCTGGCTTCTGTCTATGCCTGGCAAGTTGAAGCGGAAGCGGTGATTACCGGTGTTTGCGAAACAGATTTCTCCGGTTATCCCGACTGCCGCGACGAATTTGTCAAAGCCCTTAACCATGCGATTACGCTCGGTATGGCGCGTGATATCCGCTTCGAGACGCCGCTAATGTGGCTTAACAAAGCAGAAACCTGGGCCCTTGCTGATTACTGGCAGCAGTTACCTTTAATCCGCAATGAAACCTTGACCTGTTATAACGGCATTCAGGGCGACGGCTGCGGTGAATGCGCGGCATGTCATCTGCGGGCCAGAGGTTTGCAGGAGTATCAGGCGAATCAGAGCGCCGTTATGCAGACGCTGAAACAAAAAACCGGCCTGCAATAAAAGATCCGGCGATCAGGACTGTTGTACCTGCATCGCCTCAATATGTTGCTTCAATTCTCCTTCCAGCGGTACGGCTTTCTGGCTCTTCATATCGATGCAGACAAAGGTGACTAACGCATCTGCGACCAGCTCATTGGTCGCAGCCAGTAAAACTCTTTGTGCAAGAATGCCGCTGCGACTGCCGACCTTCTCAACGTTATTGGTGATTATCAGTTCATCATGCAGTTTTGCTGGCAGCCGGTAATTGATGTTGATATTAACCACAACGAATGCAAGCCGTTGTTCAGTAAGCCATTGCGCTTGCGCGCTCTCTTCTATCCATTGCCAGCGTGCCTCTTCCAAAAACTCAAGATAACGTGCGTTATTAACATGTTGATAGACATCAAGGTGATAGCCACGCACTTTTATTGTTGTTTGCATATGCTCCGCTCCCGTTAACAGGCCACACCCACTGGTATGACCTGTTAAAGGTTAGCAGCGCCCTACGCGGTTGTAGACGCTATGTTGTGGTCAGCTTCACAATTTTAAGCGCGTAACGTTACGCTCAACCAGTGCGCTGCCAATACCTGGCACTTCTTTTAACTGTTCGATCTCAGTAAAAGGTCCGTACTGGTCACGATAGCTGACAATAGCCTGCGCTTTTTTCAGTCCAACGCCGTTCATTGCTGATGCCAGTTCTTCGGCACTGGCACCATTAATGCTGACTGTCGCAGCTGATTCCGCAACGGCGACATCCGTTTTAGCTTCAGCGGCATGCAGCGAATGCGCGGTGCCTGCCAACAGGAAAACGCTCAGGGTAATAGCTTTAATAAAATGATGGGACATGCTGTGATTCCTCCGTGTGTGTGACAGCACGATGACCATACGACAGGCGAAACGGAGCAACAAACCACAATCTTGAGATATGGAAAAGGCCGCGAAAGCGGCCTTTTGTCTTGCATGAGTCAACACGCTTTTTGTGAGCGTTACTGCATTTGTGCGGCTGCGCCGTACTTGATTTTGGCTTCTTTGCGCAGGTTATCGAGCAACGCTTCAAAGGCGATTTGCGCATTATTTTGCGTTACGCCCTTCACCATCTGCTCGACCTGAGCCGGAGGAAGCGAGCCAGCGCGCACGTCGTCCAGTGCCATCAGCACAACGTTGCTCTGCATATCTTCGCTGATGCCGTAGGATGACTTGCCTTTTTCCGGCTGAGGCAACGAGAATGCCGCCTGTGAAATAGCATCCTGACCGCTACGAGTCAGCGGCTGCGCAGCGGCAAACTTCAGACCCGCCTTGTCGAAGGCATCCTGCTTGCCAGACTTCAGCTCAGCAATAATCGCCTCGGCCTGTGCTTTCGCCTGCTTCTGCGCTTTTTCACGCTTAATGGTGCTGGCAATATCCGCTTTGACTTCATCCAGTGGCTTCACTGTTTCAGCCTTATGCTCGCTAACGCGCAGCACAAATGCACGATCGCCTTCCACGGTAATAATGTCTGAATTATTACCAGGAGAACCATCCTGACCAATCAGCGCGCCATTAAAAATCGCATCGGCAACTGGCTTAAAGTTTAGCGCCTCCGGCAGACTGTCACGGCTAAACCAGTTGGTTTCTACCGCTTTTACTCCGGCAGCCTGCTCTGCACCCACCAGCGATGCATTATCGTTGCTGGCGGCATCGCTGACTTTCTGCTGTAACTTATAGAATGCGTCAACTGACTTTTCCTGCTTCACTTTGGCGGTGACAGCATCACGAACTTCAGACAGCGGTTTAACCTGCTCAGCCTGAATATCATCCAGTCGAACAATCAAATATCCCACAGAAGATTTGATGGCTGTAGAAAGCTGACCTTTGGTGGTAAGCGCAGCCTGCTTAAGCTCATCCGGCGTGGTTTCAGGCTCAAGCCAGCCCATGTCGCCGCCTTTGCGCGCAGAGATAGGATCGGCTGATTTCGTTTTCGCCAGCTGGGCAAAATCAGCGCCCTGTTTCAACTGCTGCAACAGCGCGTTAGCATCGGCTTCGGTTTTAGTCTGAATAATGCTATAGCGCTTACGTTCAGGCTGACCGTAATCTGCCTTGTGTTCGTCGTACCAGCTTTGAATATCCGCATCGCTGACCGTTTCCTGCATGTCGGCGGCATCCAGCTTTATGTAGCTGACGCGGAACTGTTCCGGTGCCATAAAGTTGTTTTTATTCTGCTGATAGTAGTTATTAATTTCTTCATCGCTGGCTGACTGCTGAGCCGCTAATTTAGCGACATCAATCGTTGCCTGACGCACCATACGCTGCTGTGAAACCAGAGCAATAAGATTGTCAGCCTCGCCTTTCAGCATAAAATCGGTGTTGGCCACTGCGCCAATCAGTTGTTGAGTGGTCAACTGTTTGCGCAGCGCCTGCGCATACTGGTCGGCGGTAAAACCCATGCTGGTAATCAGACCGTTATATTTCTCGTTATCAAATTTTCCATTCGTCTGGAATGCGGGCTGGGCAAAGATAGCCTGCTTGATTTGATCGTCGCTGATGGCCAGATTCAGTTTGCTGGCGTACTGGTCTAACAGCTTTTCATCGATCAGCTGAGAAAGCGCCTGCTGACGAATCTGTTGCATGTAACCTTCGTTGCTGGCCAGTTGCGAAAACTGTTCGCCCAGCATCTGCTGCTGACGGCTACGCTCGTTGCTGAAGGCACGTTCCATTTCAGCACGGCTAATTTCATCGCCGTTGACCTTCGCTGCGAAGTCACCGCCACCGATCACGTAGTTGCCCACGCCGGTCAGCACAAAAGACAGGATAATCAGCGCCAAAAGAATTTTGAGCACGACATGATTCGAGGCCGCGCGTAAATTGTCCATCATGGTATGACAACACTCCGCTGTAGTGTGAATGTAAACCCTGCGTCGGCAAGGCCAACGCTGCTGCAAATCAGCTGCAGCTTTACTGAGGCATAATCAGAACGTTACGCACCAAATAAAAAAGGCACATCTGTAGATGTGCCCGTATGTTACATGAGAACGCGTTGTCAGTCCTCACTCCACCAAAGAATTTAGCAGGTGGTTTATTTTACTTTACGTTAACTGCGTCTTTCAGCGCTTTACCGGCGCGGAAGCCCGGTACTTTGCCTGCCGGAATGGTCAATTCTTTACCGGTCTGTGGGTTACGGCCTGTACGTGCAGCACGTTCACGCACAGAGAATGTGCCAAAACCAACCAGCGCAACTTCATCACCTTCTTTCAGTGAATCAGAAACAGAACTGACGAATGCATCTAATACACGTCCAGCAGCAGCTTTAGAAATATCAGCATCCGCAGCAATTTTGTCGATCAATTGTGACTTATTCACTCTCTTCATCCCCTCTTTTATTATTCACTTCGCACGCAGAATCCTGCCCGGTGCGAACGCGCAGCAAGTTATATCAAGCCTGAGATATCGAAACAACGGTAATCATCTTATTCGCCGCTTCAACAGCAATCTAAGGTAGCGGCACAAAAAAAAGCTGGCAAGCTCAAATGGCTTGCCAGCTCGGCTTTTTCACTGTTTTTGCGACGATCGTTAGTTTGCGGTCGCGACCTGCATGCCATAAGGGGCATTTTGCAGAGCCAGCGTCAGCACTTCTTCGATGCGCTTAACCGGATGGATTTCCAGATCGGCAAGCACATTGTCCGGAATCTCTTCCAGATCACGCTTGTTCTCATCCGGAATCAGCACAACTTTAATGCCGCCACGGTGCGCAGCCAGCAGTTTCTCTTTCAAACCGCCGATCGGCAACACCTGACCACGTAAAGTGATTTCACCGGTCATGGCCACATTAGAGCGCACTGGATTCCCGGTCAGACAGGAGACCAATGCGGTACACATGGCGATACCCGCACTCGGGCCATCTTTAGGCGTGGCGCCTTCTGGTACGTGAACGTGAATGTCACGTTTTTCGTAAAAGTCACCGTTGATGCCCAGCTTGTCAGCACGCGCGCGGACTACGGTCAGAGCAGCCTGAATGGACTCTTGCATCACTTCACCTAGCGAACCGGTATAGGTCAGTTTACCTTTACCCGGCACACAGGCCGTTTCGATAGTGAGCAGATCGCCACCCACTTCTGTCCACGCCAGGCCGGTAACCTGCCCTACACGGTTTTCGCTTTCTGCACGACCATAGTCGAAACGCTGGACGCCCAGATAATCCTTCAGATTGTCACCGTTGATCTCGATGTGCTTTTTGCTCTTATCCAGCAGCAGCGCTTTCACTGCTTTACGACACAGCTTGGACAGCTCGCGCTCAAGACTACGTACGCCAGCTTCGCGCGTGTAATAACGAATAATGCCGACAATTGCACTTTCATCAACAGTAATTTCGTTTTTCTTCAGGGCATTACGTTCAATCTGCTTCGGCAGCAAATGCTGCATGGCGATGTTAAGTTTCTCATCTTCGGTATAACCCGAAAGACGAATTACTTCCATACGGTCCAGCAGCGGCGCCGGGATGTTCATGGAGTTAGAGGTTGCCACAAACATCACGTCTGAAAGGTCATAATCGACTTCCAGATAGTGATCGTTAAACGCAATGTTCTGCTCTGGATCAAGCACTTCCAGCAATGCGGAAGCCGGATCGCCGCGCATGTCTGAAGACATTTTGTCAATCTCATCCAGCAGGAACAGCGGGTTTTTAACGCCAACCTTCGCCATTTTCTGAATCAGTTTGCCCGGCATCGAACCAATATAGGTGCGACGATGCCCGCGAATTTCCGCTTCATCACGTACGCCACCCAAAGCCATGCGCACATACTTACGGCCGGTTGCTTTAGCAATCGACTGGCCCAGCGAGGTTTTACCCACGCCCGGTGGTCCTACTAAACAGAGAATAGGCCCTTTGATTTTGCTGACGCGGCTTTGCACAGCAAGGTATTCCAGGATGCGGTCTTTGACCCGCTCCAAACCGTAATGATCGGTATCCAGCGTTTCCTGCGCCTTGCGTAAGTCTTTTTTGACTTTACTGCGCGCATTCCACGGCACCTGAACCATCCAGTCGATATAGCCGCGAACCACGGTTGCTTCAGCAGACATCGGCGACATCATTTTCAGCTTCTGCAGTTCTGCTTCTGTTTTTTCGCGCGCTTCTTTCGGCATATTAGCCGCGTCAATCTTGCGCTTCAGCGCTTCATTTTCATCCGGCGCATCATCCATTTCGCCCAGTTCTTTCTGAATAGCCTTCATCTGCTCATTCAGATAGTACTCGCGCTGGCTTTTTTCCATCTGTTTTTTGACGCGATTACGGATGCGCTTTTCAACCTGCAGCAGGTCGATTTCCGACTCCATCATCGCCATCAGGTATTCCAGACGTTCGTTGACGTCAGCCATTTCCAGCACAGATTGTTTATCTGCCAGCTTGAGCGGCATATGTGCCGCAACGGTATCGGCAAGACGTGCAGCGTCATCGATGCTGTTCAGCGAGGTCAGGACTTCGGGTGGAATCTTTTTGTTCAGCTTGATATAGCCTTCAAACTGATTGATGGCCGTACGGACCAGCACTTCCTGTTCGCGCTCTTCAATCTCTGGCGCAACCAGATATTCGGCGTCAGCGACAAAATGTTCGCCGTTATCCGTTAATGAGGTGATATTTGCCCGCTGCAGACCTTCAACCAGCACTTTAACCGTGCCATCGGGCAGCTTGAGCATTTGTAAAATGGATGCAACGGTCCCTACCGAGAAGAGATCGTTAATGCCAGGTTCATCCGTTGAAGCCTCTTTCTGTGCAACCAGCATGATCTTTTTATCGTGATCCATTGCGGCTTCGAGGCACCGAATCGATTTTTCCCGACCAACAAACAACGGAATTACCATGTGCGGATAAACCACCACGTCGCGCAGAGGCAACACGGGGATTTCAATGCGTTCAGAACGCTCAGGATTCATAGAGCTCTCTCTTAGTTTAATTTTCCGCCAGGTGATGGGCACCGCATAATGCAGGGAATGTGCAGTTTAACCCACAGGTATTTGAGTATATGGGGATGATGAGCAGACATTCAATGTTCAGCGGGCGAGAAATAGTAAAGGGGAAACGAATTTCCCCTTTTTTAACTATCTTGCTGGATTGTGGTGATTATTTATTCGCCAGAAGCCTGAGCTTCATGTTTGCCATAAATAAGCATAGGTGCAGATTGCCCCTCAATGACGGAGTCATCAATAACCACTTTTTCAACATCATCCATCGAAGGCAGATCGTACATGGTATCGAGTAATGCGCCTTCAACAATTGATCTTAAGCCACGGGCACCGGTTTTGCGCGAGTTCGCTTTTTTGGCAATCGCCGTCAAAGCTTCATCACGGAATTCCAACTCAACGCCTTCAAGATTAAACAGCGCCTGATATTGTTTAGTCAGCGCATTTTTTGGCTCACGCAGAATTTGAATCAGCGCTTCTTCGCTAAGTTCGTTAAGCGTTGCCACTACAGGCAGACGACCAATGAACTCAGGAATCAAGCCAAACTTGATCAGATCTTCCGGCTCAACCTGCTCCAGCAACTGGCCTTCAGATGCTTTCTCAGACTTGCCTTTCACCGTAGCACCAAAACCTATACCTGAGCCGGTTTCAACGCGTTGCGAAATCACTTTATCGAGACCTGCAAATGCGCCGCCACAGATAAACAGAATCTTGGAGGTATCAACCTGCAAGAATTCCTGCTGAGGATGCTTACGGCCACCCTGTGGCGGAACCGCAGCCACGGTGCCCTCAATCAGCTTCAGCAGCGCCTGCTGAACGCCCTCACCCGACACGTCACGCGTGATAGACGGGTTGTCAGACTTGCGAGAAATCTTATCAATTTCATCGATATAAACGATGCCACGTTGCGCTTTCTGCACATCGTAGTCACATTTCTGCAGCAGCTTCTGGATGATGTTTTCCACATCCTCACCCACGTAACCGGCTTCGGTCAGCGTGGTGGCATCCGCCATGGTAAAAGGCACATCCAGCAGTCGAGCCAGCGTTTCTGCTAACAACGTTTTACCGCTACCGGTAGGACCGATCAGCAAAATGTTACTTTTGCCCAGTTCAATGCCGTTACTGGTATCGCCGTTACGCAAGCGCTTGTAATGGTTATATACCGCTACAGCCAACACTTTTTTCGCCTTTTCCTGGCCGATAACATAATCGTCGAGGTGATGGCGGATTTCATGTGGCGTTGGCAATGCGCTACGCTCGCGATGCGGAGCCACTTCTTTTATCTCTTCGCGAATGATGTCGTTACACAGATCGACACACTCATCGCAGATATACACTGACGGCCCGGCAATCAGCTTACGCACTTCATGCTGGCTTTTGCCGCAAAAAGAGCAGTACAGCAACTTCCCTGAACCGTCTTTGCGCTTATCTGTCATCAGCTAACCTCTTCTTTTATCTTCTCCCGCAGGAAAATGCGGTGCTGGCCGCGACATGCGGCGGCCAATATTCATACGCCTCGTGAGCGTTTACTCCGTTAACTATAGAACGGATAAACGAACCGGGCCTTATTCGCGATGCGTCAGAATGGAATCGACAAGGCCATACTCTACCGCTTCGCTGGCTGAGAGGAAACGATCCCGCTCGGTATCTTTCTCAATTTCAGCCAATGTCTTGCCGGTATGTTCCGCCATCAGCTCATTCATACGCTGCTTCACTTTCAAAATTTCACGCGCATGAATTTCAATGTCGGTCGCCTGGCCCTGATACCCGCCCAACGGCTGGTGAATCATGACCCGCGAGTTAGGTAGACAAAAACGTTTACCTTTAGTGCCCGCAGTCAGCAAAAATGCACCCATTGAACAGGCCTGACCCATACAGATGGTGCTGACATCAGGTTTGATAAACTTCATCGTGTCATAAATTGACATGCCCGCAGTAATAACACCGCCTGGGGAGTTAATATAGAGGTAGATGTCTTTTTCGGGATTTTCTGCTTCGAGAAACAGCATCTGGGCGACGATCAGGTTCGCCATGTGATCTTCAACCTGGCCGGTCAGAAAGATCACGCGCTCTTTAAGCAGGCGAGAATAGATATCGTATGAGCGCTCGCCACGGGAGGTTTGTTCAACCACCATCGGCACCAGCGCCATATTTGGTGCAGTAAATTCACGTTCGCCACTGTATGACATTACCATCTCCTGGATAAATTTCATTTGGCCACAACTCAACCGATTCTACTCGAGGAGACACAGCAAGACTATGCTCCCGCTCCGTAACCGATGCCAGTAGCACGGTTAATCAGCCAGCGTAGTTACAGCTTCTGTACAGAGGGATCTGGGGATCGAGCTCAGTTATTTCAAGCATAACAACGTTTTCATTAATCGCTAACCTTGAAAATCAGCTTAACGGTTATTTTGCCGGATAATTAAGCGAATAGCTGATAAAAGAGCGCTTTCCCTGAGCCATAAAAGCAAAAAGCCCACTACTTTGCAGTAGCGGGCTGAGTAGCAGGTCGCGCGGATTATCAGGCTGTAGCAGTCTGATTCATCAAATCCTGGAAGCTGGTGGCTTTTTCAGTCACTTTCGCTTTTTCCAGTACCGCTTCAACAGCCTGCTCTTCCAGGGCAACGTTGCGCATGTTGTTCATCAGCTCGTTGTTTTTGCTGTAGAACTCGATCACTTCCTGTGGATCTTCATAGGCAGACGCCATCTCTTCGATCAGCGTTTGCACACGTGCTTCGTCTGCTTTTAGTTCGTGAGTGCGAATAACTTCGCCCAGCAGGAGACCGACAACAACGCGACGCTTTGCCTGCTCTTCGAACAGTTCACGCGGTAATTCCAGTGCCTGGTTTTCATTGCCGCCGAAACGCTGTGCAGCCTGACGACGCAGCACGTCGATCTCGCTGTCAACCAGCGCAGCTGGCACATCGATTTCGTTAGCATTCACTAAGCTGTCAATCGCCTGGGTTTTTACACGGTTACGCACAGCGCCTTTCAGTTCACGTTCCATGTTCTTACGTACTTCAGCACGCAGACCGGCAACGGAACCATCTTCCACGCCAAAGCGAGAAATGAACTCTTCAGTCAGTTCAGGCAGCTCACGCTCTTCAACTTTCTTCAGCACGATTTCAAACTTAGCATCTTTCCCTTTCAGGTTTTCAGCATGGTAATCGTCCGGGAATTTAACGTTGATGGTGAAGGTTTCGCCTGCTTTATGGCCAGCAACACCTTCTTCAAAGCCTGGGATCATGCGGCCTTGTCCCATAGCGAGAACGAAATCAGTGGCTTTGCCGCCTTCAAACTCTTCACCATCGACAGAACCGGTGAAATCGATGGTAGCGCGATCTTCAGTGGTCGCAGATTTATCGGTCTCTTTCCAGGTAGCCTGCTGCTTACGCAGGGTTTCCAGCATGGCGTCAACGTCTTCATCAGTTACGTTCACAACTGGCTTTTCTACTTCGATAGATTCCAGATCTTTCAGCTCTACTTCCGGATAGACTTCAAACTCAACGGAGTAAGTGAAATCGCCGCCTTGCTGATATTCACCCGGCACATAGTTAGGTGCGCCAGCTGGATTAATCTTTTCTTTGATGATTGCATCGACAAAGTTACGCTGCATCAGATCGCCCAGTACGTCCTGACGAACAGACGCGCCGTAACGCTGAGACACAACGGTCATCGGCACTTTACCTTTGCGAAAACCATCAATACGGACTTTCTTAGCTACTTCAACCAGCTCTTTTTTCACTGCGCTTTCAATGCTGTCAGCAGGGACAGTAATCGTAACGCGACGGCCAAGGCCCTGAGTGGTTTCTACTGAAACTTGCATCTTGTTACCTCAAAAAATCACGTGCTCGGTCAACTTCAGACACCACACATAGTGAAAATGCGCCGTATCCAATAACCGGGAGCGCTTCTGTCATCAGAATCACAATCCCTGTTACCAGTAGCATCCCGAAGACATTCCGGAAAAATAGACGCAGCATTATAGCGGCATCACCTTAATGAGTCGAGAACGCAAACCCGCTGCTTTTCCAGCTATTTCACGGTCTGTGCCGCAAAAACGACGAAAAGCCCGGCGACAAAAAAACGGCCCGCAGGCCGTTTATTGCATCGTCGCCGGTTACGCCAGCGTTCCCGCGCCTCGGCAATTCGGAGATGCCGGTACTGTATCCTGCAATCCTTCCCACTCTTTTACCGTGTAAGTATGTAACGCTAAAGCATGGACGCTGCCCGCCAACTCTTCTGACAACCGGCCATAGATAGCGCGATGACGTGCCAGAAATCGTTGCCCCATAAACTCATCGCTGACAATCACCACTTTGAAGTGGCTTTCTGAACCCGCCGGTACATTGTGACGGTAGCTTTCATCATGTACTTCCAAATGTATTGGTTGAAACGCTACACGCAACTTTTCTTCTATTTGCTCGCGAATCATAGTGTCACTCCTCATGGCTCTCTACGGCGCCCCATCTCATTCAATATTAGTTGGTTTTATACTTTATCCGTATCAGCGAAGCGAAAATAATCTGTTACGCACTCATGCGATAGCAGGTGATATGCCCGCTACAGGTTGGTAAAAGCGCTGAAATTTGCTTTGTTGCAGATGCCGCAAGATGATGAATTTACATGCTATCAGGGCTTCCTTACCTGCACGGCAATGATATGATGACGGCAGTTTTGCAGACCACTAACACAGCCTAAAGAGACAATAAGCATGTATAAGAAATTACTTTTCCCACTGCTGGCCTTGATTTTGGCTGGTTGTGCAAGCCCTACAAATACGCTGAACGTTCAGCCTAAAATTGAACTGCCGCAGCAGGACCCAAGCCTGACCGGTATTACTGTCAGTATCAACGGCGCCGACCAGCGTGCCGATCAGGCACTTGCTAAAGTTAACCGCGATGGACAGTTGGTAACATTGACGCCTTCGCGCGATCTGCGTTTCCTGCTGCAGGAAGTGCTGGAAAAGCAGATGACCACACGCGGTTACATGGTCGGTCCGAATGGCGCGGTTGATCTGCAAATCGTGGTCAACAACCTCTATGCCGACGTTACACAAGGTAGCGTGCGTTACAGCATCACCACTAAAGCGGATGTGTCTATTATCGCTACCGCGAAAAATGGTAATAAGCAGGTCAAAAACTATCGCCAGACCTACAGCGTAGAAGGCGCATTTAGCGCCACCAACGCTAAAATCACTAATGCCGTTAACGCTACGCTTGGCGATGTCATCAGCGATATGGCCCAAGATACCAGTGTGAACAGTTTTATTAAGCAAAACGCCCGCTAATTATCTCCTGTGCCCGGCCTGTGCCGGGCATGTCTGTTAAGGTTTGTATGACCCCTTCTTATCTGCGCATGTTTACCCAGCCCAAAGCGGCTATCTTGTTAATGCTGGGATTCGCTTCCGGGCTACCGCTGGCGCTGACTGCGGGCACGTTGCAAGCATGGATGACAGTGGAAAACATAGACCTGAAGACCATCGGTTTTTTCTCTCTGGTCGGTCAGGCCTATGTTTTCAAATTTCTGTGGGCACCTTTTATGGATCGCTACACGCCGCCATTTTTTGGGCGTAGACGCGGCTGGCTGTTGCTGACTCAATTCGCCTTGCTGGCAGGCATTGTCACTATGGGCTTTTTGCGTCCTTCACAGGATCTCACTCTGATGGCCGCTGTCGCCGTGGCGATTGCCTTTTGTTCAGCCTCGCAGGATATCGTTTTTGACGCATGGAAAACGGATATCTTGCCTGCGCAGGAGCGAGGCAGCGGCGCGGCATTGACCGTATTAGGCTATCGGTTGGCGATGCTGGTTTCTGGCGGATTAGCGCTGTGGCTGGCTGACCGCTGGCTTGGCTGGCAGTTAACCTACTGGCTGATGGCAGCGTTAATGCTGCCTGCAATTTTCGCTACCTTGATGGCTGATGAACCTCAAGCAGTCAGCAGCCAGCCCAGAACGCTGGAACAGGCAGTAGCCGCTCCCCTGCGCGATTTCTTTAGCCGCAACAATGCCTGGCTTATGCTGTCATTAATCATTCTTTACAAGCTTGGCGATGCATTTGCCGCCAGCCTGACCACCACCTTTTTGATTCGCGGCCTGGGCTTCCAGGCGGGAGATGTGGGTCTGGTCAATAAAAGCCTTGGACTGTTAGCGACAATCATTGGCGCTTTATACGGCGGCGTGTTGATGCAGCGCCTGTCGTTATTCCGTGCGCTGATGATATTTGGCCTGTTACAGGCCGTCTCTAACTTCGCTTACTGGCTGCTTGCCGTGACGCCACAGCATCTGTGGACCATGGGCAGTGCGGTATTTATTGAAAACCTGTGTGGTGGCATGGGCACAGCGGCCTTTGTTGCCTTGTTAATGACGCTGTGTAATAAGAACTTTTCTGCAACCCAGTTTGCTCTGCTTTCCGCCCTTTCGGCAGTAGGTCGGGTGTATGTAGGGCCCGCTGCCGGCTGGTTTGTAGAGCTGTGGGGGTGGCCACTGTTTTACGCCTTCTCGGTAGTGGCCGCACTGCCAGGATTGCTGCTGCTGTGGGCATGCCGCGATACACTGACGCTGAGCCAAAAAACAGGCGCATTTTTGCCTCGCGTTGAGTTAACCATTGCGTATCGCTTGAGTCTGAAGCTGTTGATGCTGGGTGCGCTGCTGCTGTTGATCTGGCTTATGCTATTGATAGCCAATATGTTGCATTTTTCTCTCGCTGACCATTTGCTGAGTGCGCTGTTCAGCAGCGGTTTAGCGTTGGTTCTTGCCAGCATTATTGTCGGCTCAGTTCTGGATTATGTTGCGTTACGGCGCACCCGTTACAATTAACGTTACGACTAGCTTAGAATGCACATTGCGCAACCGCAAAAATTAATAGAGTTTTGAGAACAAAATATTTTTAAAATAACTTCAAAGCGGGCAAATGTGCATAAGGGCTTATTTTCAACCGGAGCGTTATTATATTTGTATAATTATTGTCTCCCAAATGATGCGTAGATGTTAAATAATCATGTCCTGGTTTCATCGTTTATAATTTAGATGTTTTTTACTGCATTTTCTTCATTAGTTTTTGTTATATTATACTCAACTGCTTGCCAGAATTGAGATTTTGTCACGCTGCGAAACATCTGTGATGCTCTTAGCAAAAGGTGTCAACGGCACCCTGACGCAATCTTAAGCTGGTTTACAGTAATGCAACCTTCCCGTAAAATGCCGCCACACTTAAACGACAATAGAGCCCTTGTCATTGAGGTCGTTAAATGAGACTCAAGAAATACAATAAAAGTTTGGGGATTTTGTCATTAATCGCGGGCACTTTATTGCTAAGTGGCTGTGATAATGCATTGTTAAATCCTAAAGGTCAGATTGCATTGGAGCAACGTTCACTGATACTGACAGCCTTTGGCTTGATGTTGATTGTTGTTATTCCAGCAGTTCTGATGGCCGTCGTGTTTGCCTGGAAATATCGGGCGTCCAATACGAATGCCAAATATAGCCCTAACTGGTCGCACTCGAACAAAGTTGAAGCCGTGGTCTGGACGATTCCGATCCTGATCATCATCTTCCTTGGTGTGTTAACGTGGAAATCAACCCACGCCCTGGAGCCGAGCAAACCGCTGGCTTCTGACGTGAAACCGGTTGAGATCGATGTTGTCGCCCTGGACTGGAAATGGCTGTTCATCTATCCGGAGCAAGGTATTGCAACTGTAAACCAGATTGCTTTCCCGGCGAACACCCCAGTTAGCTTTAAAATCACTTCCAATAGCGTCATGAACTCGTTCTTCATTCCTACCCTTGGCAGCCAGATTTATGCCATGGCCGGTATGCAGACAAAGTTACATTTGATTGCGAACGAACCCGGTACTTTTGACGGCATCTCTTCTAACTTCAGCGGCCGTGGTTTCTCAGGCATGAAGTTCAAAGCGATTGCTACTCAGAACGATGCTGAATTCCAGCAGTGGGTTGCGAAAGTGAAAGCTGCACCTAATGCCCTGGCCAACATGGAGGATTTCGAGAAATTGGCAGCGCCAAGCGAAAACCATCCGGTTGAATATTTCTCTTCAGCGAACCCTGAACTGTTTGTGCAAATCATCAACAAGTTCAAGATGAGCCACGGGAAAATGGACATGCCAAAGCACGAAGGTATGGACATGAGTAAATCCGCGACGGCGGGAGCCGAGGAATAAAACGATGTTCGGAAAATTAACACTGGATGCAGTGCCGTATCATGAACCGATTATCATGGTTACGGTTGCCGGTATCATTCTAGGTGGCCTGGCGGTTGTTGCTGCCCTCACCTACTTTGGTAAATGGCAATATCTTTGGTCGGAATGGTTAACTTCAGTTGACCACAAAAAATTAGGCATCATGTACATCATCATGGCATTTGTCATGCTGCTGCGTGGTTTTGCCGATGCAATTATGATGCGTACCCAGCAGGTGCTGGCATCCGCAGGTGAAGCGGGCATTTTGCCACCGCACCACTACGATCAGATCTTTACCGCCCACGGCGTTATCATGATCTTCTTCGTAGCGATGCCATTCGTGGTCGGCCTGATGAACCTTGCTGTTCCTCTGCAGATCGGTGCGCGCGACGTTGCTTTCCCGTTCCTGAATAACCTGAGCTTCTGGTTCACCGCTGTTGGTGTGATCCTGGTTAACCTGTCACTGGGTGTGGGCGAATTCGCACAGACCGGTTGGCTGGCTTATCCGCCGCTCTCGGGTGCGGAGTACAGTCCTGGCGTAGGGGTAGATTACTGGATCTGGTCGTTGCAGCTCTCCGGTATTGGTACCACCCTGACCGGCGTGAACTTCTTTGTGACTATCCTGAAAATGCGCGCACCAGGCATGAGCCTGTTCAAAATGCCGGTTTTCACCTGGACAGCACTTTGTACTAACGTCCTGATCATTGCTGCGTTCCCGGTGCTTACCGTGACGCTGGCGCTGTTGACGCTTGATCGTTACCTCGACTTCCATTTCTTCACCAATGAAATGGGCGGTAACATGATGATGTACGTCAACCTGATTTGGGTCTGGGGTCACCCGGAAGTGTACATTCTTGTTCTGCCGGTATTCGGTGTTTTCGCTGAAATCACTGCGACCTTCTCCAAGAAACGTCTGTTTGGCTACACCTCACTGGTTTGGGCTACCATCGCCATTACCGTGCTGTCGTTTATCGTTTGGTTGCACCACTTCTTTACAATGGGTGCAGGCGCGAACGTTAACGCCTTCTTCGGCATCATGACGATGATTATCGCTATCCCAACCGGCGTTAAGATCTTTAACTGGCTTTTCACCATGTATCAGGGCCGCATTCAGATGCACTCTGCGATGTTGTGGACAGTTGGCTTCCTGGTCACCTTCTCTATCGGCGGTATGACCGGTGTTCTGCTGGCAGTGCCAGGCGCAGACTTCGTGCTGCATAACAGCCTGTTCCTGATCGCACACTTCCATAACGTGATTATCGGTGGTGTGGTGTTTGGTTGTATGGCTGGTGTGACCTACTGGTTCCCGAAAGCGTTCGGCTTTACCCTGAATGAAACCTGGGGCAAGCGCGCGTTCTGGTTCTGGATTATCGGCTTCTTTGTTGCCTTTATGCCGCTGTACGTGCTGGGCTTTATGGGCATGACACGTCGTCTGAGCCAGGATATCGATCCTCAGTTCCACTCACTGCTGGTTATTGCCGCAGTCGGTGCAGCGCTGATCGCTTGCGGTATCCTTTGTCAGCTGACCATGTTCTGGGTATCGGTACGTGACCGCGATCAGAACCGTGACCTGACTGGCGATCCATGGGGCGGCCGTACGCTGGAGTGGGCAACCTCTTCACCACCACCGTTCTATAACTTTGCTGTAGTGCCTCATGTTCACGAGCGCGATGCGTTCTGGGAAATGAAAGAGAAAGGCGAAGCTTATACTCAACCGGCTAAATATGAAGAGATTCATATGCCGAAGAACAGTGGTGCCGGTATTGTTATCGCCGCGTTCGCTACGCTGTTTGGTTTCGCTATGATCTGGCATATCTGGTGGCTGGCGGGTCTGTCCTTCCTGGGCATTATTGTTTCCTGGATTGTGAAGAGCTTTGACGAAGACGTGGACTACTACGTGCCGGTTAAGGTGATCGAGCAGCTGGAGAAACAGCACTTTGACGAAATCAGCAAAGCAGGTCTGAAATAATGTCAACTGAAACTGCGATTAAACATCATCACGACGACGCCCATGCGGAGCATGGGCATCACGATGCAGGAGCCAATAAGATCTTTGGCTTCTGGATCTACCTCATGAGTGACTGCATTATCTTCGCAACCCTTTTTGCGACCTATGCAGTAATGGTGAACAACACTGCCGGTGGCCCGGCAGGTAAAGACATCTTTGAGTTACCGTTTGTGCTCGGTGAAACAGCGCTTCTGCTGTTAAGCTCCATCACCTATGGCATGGCCGTTATCTCAATGAACCATGACAAGAAAGGTGGCGTGAATGCCTGGCTTGCGCTGACGTTCCTGTGCGGTCTTGGCTTCATCTGTATGGAAATCTATGAATTCCATCATCTGATTGCTGAAGGTTACGGTCCGAACACCAGTGGATTCCTCTCTGGCTTCTTTACGCTGGTAGGTACGCATGGTCTGCACGTGACTTCTGGTCTGATTTGGATGCTGGTACTGATGTTCCAGATCTCCAAACGTGGCCTGACCTCAACAAACCGTACACGTATTCTGTGTTTGAGCTTGTTCTGGCACTTCCTTGACGTGGTATGGATTTGTGTATTTACCATTGTTTATCTGATGGGAGCCATGTAATGAGTCACTCAACCAACGAACATGTTGTCCCACATAGCACCGTGAAGTCCTATATGGTTGGCTTCATCCTTTCTATCATCCTGACCGGTATTCCGTTCTGGATGGTAATGGATGGCAGCGCATCACATACCACGATTATTGGTGTCGTTGTCGCTTGTGCGGTTGTTCAGGTTATCGTTCACCTGATTTACTTCCTGCACCTGGATACGAAAACTGAAGGCGGCTGGAACATGGTCGCCATCGTTTTCTCGGCACTCATCATTCTGATCGTTGTTGTAGGCTCGCTGTGGATTATGTGGAACCTCAACTACAACATGATGGTTCACTAAAGAGTCGCATGTAATGATTAAGCAATACCTGCAAGTAACAAAACCAGGAATTATTTTCGGGAATTTAATTTCTGTCATTGGCGGATTTTTGCTGGCGTCCAAAGGCAGCATTGATTACGTCCTGTTTCTCTCCACCCTGGTAGGTGTTTCGCTAGTGGTTGCATCAGGTTGTGTATTCAACAACGTGATTGACCGTGACATCGACCGCAAAATGGAGCGGACCAAGAATCGAGTGCTGGTGAAAGGCCTTATCTCTCCGAAAGTAAGCCTGGTTTATGCAACCGCGTTAGGTATTGCTGGCTTTGCGTTACTCTATCTCGGAGCAAACCCGCTGGCCATGTGGCTGGCGGTGATGGGCTTCGTGGTGTATGTCGGCATTTACAGCCTCTATATGAAGCGTAATTCCGTTTATGGCACGCTGATTGGCAGCCTGTCAGGCGCGGCGCCTCCGGTTATCGGTTACTGTGCAGTAACGGGCAACTTTGATACCGGTGCGCTGATCCTGCTGGCTATTTTCAGTCTGTGGCAGATGCCACATTCTTACGCCATTGCGATTTTCCGCTTCAAAGATTATCAGGCAGCTAATATCCCGGTTCTGCCAGTAGTGAAAGGCATTTCGGTGGCAAAAAATCATATTACGCTCTACATTTTGGCGTTTATGATTGCCACGCTGATGCTGACGCTTGGCGGCTATGCGGGTTATAAGTATCTGATCGTCGCGGCGGCAGTCAGTGTCTGGTGGTTAGGCATGGCGCTTTCTGGTTACAAAACCTCAAACGATCGTGTTTGGGCGCGTAAACTGTTTGTTTTCTCCATTGTCGCCATTACGGCACTGAGCGTGATGATGTCGATTGACTTCATGACGCCTGCATCGAAAGATATGCTGACCTACGTGTGGTAATCGCATAAAGCAATATCATCAGGGGGCGCGATTATCGCGCCCTTTCTTTTTGTTACCACTGCTTAAAAACTATTATTTTACCCGCCCTGCCCTGCTCCTTAAAATAGTGCCAGCAAATTAACTGAGGTAGTAATGAACGATAATAAAATGACTCCAGTGGAGCTGCGTGCCACCTGGGGCTTAGGCACGGTTTTCTCATTACGCATGCTGGGTATGTTTATGGTTCTTCCCGTATTAACGACATACGGCATGGCATTGCAGGGTGCCAGCGAAACGTTAATCGGATTGGCTATCGGCATTTACGGTCTGGCTCAGGCTATTTTTCAAATTCCTTTTGGACTGCTCTCAGATCGCATCGGCCGTAAACCATTGATTGTAGGCGGTCTGCTGATATTCGTCCTTGGCAGCATCATTGCGGCAAACACCACGTCAATATGGGGCGTGATTTTAGGTCGTGCGTTGCAGGGCTCCGGGGCGATTGCCGCAGCCGTGATGGCGTTACTTTCCGACCTGACGCGCGAGCAAAATCGCACCAAGGCGATGGCCTTTATCGGCATTAGCTTTGGCATTACCTTCGCCATTGCCATGGTAGTGGGACCGGTGGTCACTCATCATTACGGACTGCATGCGCTGTTCTGGATGATTGCCGTGCTGGCCTCGTGCGGCATTCTTATCACGTTGTTCGTGGTGCCGAGTGCGCCACAGCATTTGCTTAACCGCGAATCGGGCATGGTGAAGGGCAGCTTCCGCAAAGTATTAGCCAATACCCGCCTGCTGAAGCTTAACTTTGGCATTCTCTGCCTGCATGTTTTGCTCATGTCCAGCTTTGTTGCCCTGCCCGGCCAGTTTGAGCTGGCGGGTTTTCCCGCCGATCAGCACTGGAAAGTCTATCTGGCAACCATGCTGATTGCTTTTGCGGGCGTGGTGCCTTTTATTATCTACGCTGAAGTTAAGCGGCGGATGAAGCGCGTTTTTGTCAGCTGCGTTGCGCTAATTCTGATCGCTGAAATTGTGCTGTGGGGCGCAGGTAACCACTTCTGGACGCTGGTGGTTGGCGTCCAGTTATTCTTTTTTGCTTTCAACCTGATGGAAGCCATCTTACCGTCGTTGATCAGCAAAGAGTCGCCCGCGGGCTATAAAGGCACAGCGATGGGCATCTATTCCACCAGCCAGTTCATCGGTGTGGCCATTGGCGGCAGCATGGGCGGCTGGCTGTTTGGCCAGTTTGATGCACAAACGGTATTTTTATCAGGTGCCATTGTTGCCGCAGTATGGCTGCTGGTCAGCACCACCATGAGTGAGCCGCCTTATGTCAGCAGCCTGCGTATCGTACTGAGCGAAAAAGCGCTACAACAGCGTGATCTTGAAGCACGCCTGAAGGCGCAGGAAGGGGTAAACTCGGTGTTTATCGTGCCGGAAGAGCGCAGCGCCTACGTTAAAATAGACAGCAAAGTGACTAATCGACTGGAGCTGGAAGCCTTAATCGCCAGCGCCTGAAAATCGGCCCCGTTCAGCGGGGCCTGTTATTTTAGTCGCGGAAATTTTTAAACTGAAACGGCTGCCCCAGATTCCCACTTTTTACCAGCGCCATAGCGCTTTGCAGATCGTCGCGTGACTTACCGGTGACACGCAGTGATTCACCCTGAATCTGCGTCTGCACTTTAATCTTGCTCTCTTTGATCAGCTTAACAATTTTCTTCGCCATATCCGCTTCGATGCCTTTTTTCAGGGTGGCATCCAGCATCCAGGTTTTACCGCTGTGTTCGATCTCTTCGGGCACTTCGATCGCTGCACCTTCAATACCACGCTTCAACAACTTCTCGCGCAGGATTTCGATCAGTTGCTTAACCTGGAAATCAGACTCACTCAGAACCTTGATGCTTTCGTTCTTCTCGTTAAGTTCAAAACTGGCCGTCACGTTACGGAAGTCAAAGCGCGTTGCGAGCTCACGATTGGCGTTCTCCACTGCGTTACGCACTTCCTGCAGATCAACTTCGGAAACGATATCGAAAGATGGCATTATTTTTTTCTCCTGAGGCTAAAGTGACATGCATAATACCCGCCTTGCGCAGCCAAAAAAACCGTCTGTCGCGAAAGCTATACTTAACAGGCTACGTAACCCCCACCCGCAGGAGAAACTATGAAAATTACCGTGCTGGGTTGTGGCGCCCTCGGGCAAATTTGGCTGACGGCGCTTCAACGCCAGGGCCATGAAGTTCAGGGCTGGCTCCGTGTGGCGCAGCCTTACTGTTCGGCAAATGTCATCACGCCAGACGGCGTCACGCTGAATCAAACCTTTATTGCTAACGATCCGCTTTTTCTCAGCGAAAGCGACCTGCTGTTGGTTACGCTAAAAGCCTGGCAGGTTTCCACCGCGGTGAAGAACCTTGAGCCGCTGTTATCGTCTGGCTGCGCAATACTGTTGTTACACAACGGCATGGGTACGCTGGAAGAGCTAGGCGCCCTTGCCCAGCCGCTCTTAAACGGGATCACCACTCACGCTGCCAGGCATGACGATACCGTCGTCGTGCATGTTGCCGCAGGTGTCACGCATATTGGTCCGGCTAATGCTGAAGGCGCAACCTTAAGCGATCTGGCAGAAGTGCTTCACCATGCCCTGCCGGACGTTGCCTGGCATAACCATATCGCTTCAGCCAGCTGGAATAAGCTGGCGGTTAACTGTGTGATCAACCCGCTCAGCGTGGAACATAACTGCCAGAACGGCGATCTGCTGGTGCATCGCGAGCAGATTGCCTTGCTGTGTGACGAAATCGCTGAGGTGATGGTGCGTGAAGGTGAACATACATCATCAGAAAGCCTGCAGGATTATGCGATCGCCGTGATGCAAAGCACCGCGGCTAACACCTCTTCTATGCTGCAAGACATTCGTGCTCAGCGACGAACTGAAATCGAATACATTACCGGTTACCTGTTGCGCCGCGCACGGGCACAGGGTCTGACCGCGCCGGAAAATCGGCGTCTTTATGAACTCGTTAAAAACAAGGAGTCGTGGTATGAGCGTGAACGTATTGGTTTGCCTGGCACATGGCAGTGAAGAAACCGAAGCCGTCACCACTATCGATTTGCTGGTGCGCGGCGGCATTAAGGTGACTACTGCAAGCGTGGAGAGCGATGGCGCGCTGGAAATCACCTGTTCACGCGGCGTCCGCCTGCTGGCAGATGCGCCGCTGGTGGCCGTTGCCGATGGTGAGTTCGATGCCATCATTTTGCCCGGCGGTTTACGGGGAGCCGAAACCTTTCGCGACAGTCCCCTGCTGATAGAAACAGTGCGTCACTTTCATCAGTCCGGACGTATCGTGGCAACAATTTGCGCCGCTACCGGCACGGTGCTGATTCCGCACGCGCTGTTCCCAGTGGGTAACATGACCGGCTTTCCTGGTTTAAAAGAGACCATTCCGGAAGCGCAATGGATGGAGAGACGCGTGGTGTGGGATCGTCGGGTTAACCTGCTAACCAGCCAGGGGCCGGGTACAGCAATGGATTTCGCGTTGAAGCTGATTGATCTGCTGGTGGGAAAAGAGATGGCTCAGGAGGTTGCCGCGCAGCTGGTGTTGCCGCCCGGCATTTATGACTATCGCGAGTAACAATGCTGCATCTACTCTGGCCGCCGTTTTTGCTATACGGCGGCCAGGGTGAACCGATCAGGGCCGATAAACCTTAACGTTTTTGAAGCCTTGCTCATGCAGATAAAGTGCCTGCAGACGGCTCATCACGCCGCGATCGCAGTATAACAACCAGGTTTTACTCTGATCGAGATCGGCAAAGTGGCTGCCAAGCTTATAGAAAGGCATCGATTTGATCTCGACGCCTGTCACGTTCAGCGGGCGGCTATCCTGCTCATCAATAGAACGAATATCCAGCACCGCATCGCTGTCACCGAATGAAGCCACGGTTTCCACTTCGATCACTTCTTCTTCCGTCTGCTCGGCAATCTCGCGGATATCAACGTTAGTGGCTTCCTGCACCACCCGCTCCAGAATGGAGAAGTCGAAATTTTGCTCTTCCGCTTCGATCTTCGCCTTCACTGCTCTCACCGTTGGGCTTTTGGAGATCACCCCACAATATTCTGGCATGGTACGGGCGAAGTCTTCGGTGCCGATGGCCCGGGCAACGTTGATGATGTGCTCTTTATCGTGGGAGATCAGCGGGCGCAAAATCAGCGTATCGCTGGCGTTGTCGATTAAGCGCAGGTTGGTTAACGTCTGGCTGGAAACCTGGCCCAACGCTTCGCCGGTGACCAGCGCCTGCACGCCATAGCGTTCAGCTACCAGCGAGGCGGCGCGCACCATCATGCGTTTCAGCACCACGCCCATCTGGCCATCTTCCACCCGCTCAAGAATCTCGCCGACCACTGGCTCAAAGTTGATGGCGACAAAGCGCACCCGGTGAGATCGACCAAAACGGTTCCACAAATAATGTGCGACCTGACGAACGCCAATCTCATGCGCAGCGCCGCCCAGGTTAAAGAAGCAATAATGCACGCGACAACCGCGACGCATCAGCATATAGCTGGAGACGCCGGAATCGAATCCACCAGAGATCAGCGACAGCACATCATCCTGCGTGCCAATCGGGAAGCCGCCAATGCCTTCATAACGGCCGTTGACCAGCATCAGGCGATCGTTATCGATCTCAAGGTTGATCGTTTCCTGCGGATGGTTAAGTTTAACCGATGCGCTCTCGACATGCTGATTCAGGCCGCCACCAACATAACGCTCAACATCCTGCGAGCTAAAATCATGTTGGCCGCGTCGTTTAACGCGCACGCAGAACGTTTTACCTTCGATGCGGCTGCGGTATAACTCCAGCGTCTGCTCAAAGATATGATGCATATCGGTATAGGCGCGATCTTCCACTTCCAGCACGTGGTGAATACCGGGAATACGCTGCAGCTCGTCGATTAGCGCTTCGCGCATCGACACTTTTTTAGCGCGCACCTCGATATGATCCCAGTGGCGGACAACCGCCAACTCGTCATCCACTTCTTTAAGCGTATTGCGAATGTTGCTGGTCAGGATTTTGATAAAGCGCAGTCGCACGGACTGACTTTTGATAGTAATTTCGGGGAATAACTTAATGATAAACTTCATGGCGGCACGGGTTCGTTGAGCAAATAAGTGCTAAAAGACGAAGCACTTAGCTGGTAAAATCATAGGATTGCGTTACAGCCAGCGGCTGTAAGCATCCGGGGAGCCGTATTGTATCACCATTCCCCTGGCGGCGCTTTAGCAACGGCCGCTATTGATTGTTTTGCTAATTATTTCCCGTCAGCTACCATGACCGCAGCAGAACGACATTTATTTGTTAAATGAGACCCACTATGCCAAAAAAAGCCGCAACGCCCGTCAGCTTTGAAAGCTCTCTGCAACAGCTGGAGCAAATTGTTCAACGCCTCGAAAGTGGCGATTTGCCACTGGAAGATGCCCTCAACGAATTTGAGCGCGGCGTGCAGCTGGCCAGAGTTGGGCAACAGACACTACAACAGGCGGAACAGCGCGTACAGATACTGCTCAGCGACGACAAAAATGGTGAGCTGACGCCTTTTACAGCGGAAAATGAATAATGCATTTTTCTGATTTATTGCATGTTTATCACCAGCGCGTAAACGACGCGCTCTCTCGCCTGTTAGCGCCACTGCCTTTTCAGGATTCTCCACTGGTGAATGCCATGGAATATGGGGCATTATTAGGCGGTAAGCGGCTGCGTCCTTTTCTGGTATATGCCACCGGCGAAATGCTGAAGGCAGATTCCGCCAGCCTTGATGCGCCTGCCGCCGCCATTGAGTGCATTCACGCTTACTCACTCATTCACGATGATCTTCCGGCTATGGATGACGATCGTCTGCGCCGTGGCCAGCCTACCTGCCACATCAAGTTTGGCGAAGATACGGCGATTCTCGCAGGCGATGCGCTGCAAACGCTGGCATTTTCTATCCTTACCGATGAACCGATGCCCGGCGTCAGCGCCGAATATCGTCTGGCAATGGTTTCAGAGCTTGCTCAAGCCAGTGGCGTGGCGGGCATGTGCGGTGGCCAGGCGCTGGATTTGCTGGCAGAGGGCAAACAGGTCGACCTCGCCCAGCTGGAGCAAATTCATCGTCTCAAAACGGGTGCGCTAATCCGCGCAGCGGTAAGACTCGGCGCCCTTGCCGCCGGAGAAACCGGGAAAGCGGCCATGCCCGCGCTGGATCGTTACGCCAACGCTATCGGCCTGGCCTTTCAGGTGCAGGACGACATTCTTGATGTGGTCGGCGATACGGCAGTGCTCGGTAAACGTCAGGGCGCGGATGAAGAATTAGGTAAAAGCACCTATCCTGCGTTAATGGGTCTCGACAATGCGCGCGGAAAAGCCTGGGATCTTTATCAGGAAGCATTAGGTGCACTGGAAACGCTTGCGGCGCAATCTTTCAATACGATGCCATTACAGGCACTGGCAAGCTTCATAATTGAACGCGACAAATAACCATAATGAGTCACTGATGAGTTTTGATACAGCAAAATACCCGACACTGGCGTTAGCAGAAAGCGTTCAGGAGTTACGTTTATTGCCTAAAGAGAAGCTGCCAACCTTGTGTGGCGAGCTGCGGCAATACCTGCTGGATAGCGTAAGCCAGTCCAGCGGGCACTTTGCTTCCGGCCTCGGCGTGGTGGAACTGACCGTTGCGCTGCATTACGTTTATAACACGCCTTTTGATCATCTGATCTGGGATGTGGGCCATCAGGCTTATCCACACAAGATTTTGACCGGCCGCCGCGATCGCATCGGCACCATCCGCAAAAAAGGCGGTCTGCATCCGTTCCCGTGGCGTGACGAAAGTGAATATGACGTGCTGAACGTTGGCCACTCTTCGACCTCGATCAGCGCCGGCCTGGGCATGGCCGTGGCGGCGGAAAAAGAGGGCCAGGGCCGTCGTACCGCCTGCATTATTGGCGATGGCGCAATCACTGCCGGTATGGCGTTTGAAGCGATGAATCATGCCGGCGACATCAAAGCGGATCTGCTGGTTATTCTGAATGACAACGAAATGTCGATCTCAGAAAACGTTGGCGCGCTTAATAATCGCCTCGCACAAATCCTGTCGGGTAAAACCTATTCTCGTCTGCGTGAGGGCAGTAAAAAAGTGCTGACCGGCCTTCCGCCGATTAAGGAGCTGGTGAAACGCACCGAAGAGCACCTTAAAGGCATGGTGGTGCCCGGTACGCTGTTTGAAGAGCTCGGTTTTAACTACATCGGCCCGGTTGACGGTCACGATGTGCTGACGCTGGTGCAGACGCTGACGAACATGCGCGCGCTAAAGGGCCCGCAGTTCCTGCACATCATGACCAGAAAAGGCAAAGGCTATGCGCCTGCGGAAAACGATCCGATCGCCTGGCATGCGGTGCCGAAATTCGACCCAGCCAGCGGTTTGCTGCCGAAAAGCGCGGAAAGCCATCCCAGCTATTCAAAAGTGTTTGGCAGCTGGCTCTGTGAGATAGCAGCGACCGACAGCAAGCTGATGGCGGTGACGCCAGCCATGCGCGAAGGTTCTGGCATGGTGGCATTCTCTCGTGATTTCCCGGCGCAATACTTTGACGTGGCGATTGCCGAACAGCACGCGGTGACCTTTGCCGCAGGCCTGGCTATCGGTGGTTATAAGCCGGTCGTGGCAATTTACTCAACCTTTTTGCAGCGCGCCTACGATCAGCTGATTCATGACGTGGCGATTCAAAAGCTGCCGGTGCTGTTTGCTATCGATCGCGGCGGTATTGTGGGTGCCGATGGTCAGACGCATCAGGGCGCCTTTGATATCGCCTTTATGCGCTGTATACCCGGCATGGTGATCATGACGCCAAGCGATGAGAATGAGTGCCGGCAAATGCTGTATACCGGCTACCATTACAACGCGGGTCCGAGCGCCGTGCGCTATCCTCGTGGTAACGGCATTGGCGTGCCGCTGGAGCCGATGCGCGAACTGCCGTTGGGCAAAGGCGTTATGCGTCGTGAAGGCGAGAAGCTGGCGATTCTTAACTTCGGCACCCTGCTGCCGGAAGCGGCCGCGGCCGCCGAGGCGCTGAATGCGACGCTGGTCGACATGCGCTTCGTGAAACCGCTGGATGAAGCGCTGATTCTTGAGCTGGCAGCGAGTCATGAAGCGCTGATCACGCTGGAAGAAGGTGCCATCAAAGGTGGTGCAGGCAGCGGCGTGATTGAGTATCTGATGGCGAAACGCGTTCTGGTGCCGGTACTGAACATCGGCCTGCCTGACGAGTTTATTCCGCAGGGCACACAGGACGAAATTCGGCAGGATTATCTGCTTGATGCTAAAGGCATTCAGCAGCAAATCACCGATTGGCTCGCGCAGTAATCTCCTTGTCTGCTCCCCATTCGGGGAGCAGAGCAGCTGCTATGCTTAGTGAATATTTGGCTGGAGAGCCGTTCGCAACGCACAGGAGCAATCATGAATACCCTCAAATTTGGCCACAGCGATCTGCAGGTTTCCCAACTCTGTCTGGGTTGTATGACCTATGGCGAACCCGAGCGCGGTAACCATCCGTGGACCTTGCCAGAAGCCAGCAGCAGGCCGTTAATCAGGCAGGCGCTTGATGCAGGCATCAACTTCTTTGATACCGCTAATAGTTATTCAGATGGCAGCAGTGAAGAGATTGTCGGCCGCGCGCTGCGTGACTATGCGCGACGTGAAGAAGTGGTGGTTGCCACCAAAGTCTTCTTCCCAATGAGCAACCTTTCGCGCGGCCTGTCGCGTAAAAATATCCTGCAATCGATTGATGACAGCCTGAACCGGCTGGGCATGGAGTATGTCGATTTACTACAGATTCATCGCTGGGATTATGAAACGCCGCTGGAAGAGACGCTGGAGGCGCTGCATGACGTGGTCAAAGCGGGTAAAGCGCGCTATATCGGCGCATCGTCCATGTTCGCATGGCAGTTCAGCAAGGCGCTGTATACCGCCGATCTGCACGGCTGGACGCGCTTTATCAGCATGCAGGATCAGTATAATTTGATTCAGCGTGAAGAGGAGCGTGAAATGCATCCGCTGTGTCAGGCTGAAGGCATTGCCGTGATGCCGTGGAGTCCGCTGGCTCGTGGACGTCTTACCCGCGCCTGGGGCGAAAATACCGCCCGCTCCGCTTCTGACGAATATGGCAAAACCCTGTATAACTCCGCCGAAGAAAATGATGCGCTGATTGCTCAACGCGTAGCCGAACTGGCTGAGCAAAAAGGGGTGAGCCGGGCGCAGATTGCACTTGCCTGGATGCTGCATAAACCGGCGGTGACCACGCCAATTATCGGCGCATCAGGCGCTGAACAGCTGGCAGATTTGGTAAAGGCAGTTGAGGTATCGCTCAGCGAGGAAGAGATGGCGAGCCTGGAATCCATTTATCAGCCGCACGCGGTCACCGGCTTCGACTAATGATGAGCAGTTAACGATATCAGGGCCGATAACATCGGCCCTGATTTTACCGGATCAGAACAGCCAGTAGTGCCCCATCAAATAGAGCAGCGCCGCAGAGATGACCCCGGCGATAATGTCATCGACCATAATGCCCATGCCGCCATGCACATTGCGATCAAACCAGCGAATAGGCCAGGGCTTCCACATATCGAAGATACGAAAGGTAATAAAGCCAATCAGTACCCACTGCCATTTCATCGCCGGAATGGTCATCAGCGTTATCCACATGCCAATAAATTCATCCCAGACAATGCTGCCATGATCGTGAACGCCCATATCTTTTGCCGTACGATGACAGAGATAAACGCCCACCGAAATGCCGATCAACACCAGCAAATAGTAGATCTGCAACGGCAAAAAGGTCATCAGATACCAGAACGGAATCGAGGCCAGCGAACCCATGGTGCCCGGCACATAACGGCTGAGGCCGCTGCCAAATCCGGTTGCCAGCAAATGCCAGGGATTGCTCATTTTCAGGCGGCTGCGCGCCACATCTTTATCACGAGTCAAAATGGTCGAATCCTTTCAGGTTAAGTTTCACCGCATCGCCCTGCTGTAGCAGCACCAGTCCTTCTGACTCTGAAGTCATCTGGCCCACACAGGTATAAGGCACGCCAAGATGGCCCAGCGCGACATCCAGCGCGCCGCGATTGATCTCCGGCACCGTGAAGCAGAGCTCATAATCTTCGCCGCCGCTCAGTGCCCAACGCAGGCTCTGCTCAGGCGTGAAATGATCGCGGAGTGTGGAAGAAAGCGGCATGGCATCAAGATTAAGTCGCGCACCGCAACCGCTGGCCTGCAGGATATGACCGAGATCGGCGATCAGTCCATCCGAAATATCGATGGCAGCGCTGGCCAGGTTACGCAGCGCCTGGCCTTGCAGAATACGCGGCATTGGCCGCAAATGGCGTTTGATTAACGCTTCATGCACCGCCGGATCGTCAATGCGTACATGGTGCTGCAGCAACGCCAGCCCAGCCGCGCTGTCGCCCAGGGTACCGGTGACAAAAATCCAGTCCCCCGGCCGGGCGCCGGAACGCTTCAGCGCCTTACCGGCGGGAATCAGCCCGTGAATACCGAGCGTAATGCTGCGCGGCCCGCGCGTGGTATCGCCACCAATCAGCTGCATATCGTAGTAATCCAGCGATTCAAACAGGCTGTCGCTGAAGGCGGCAATCCAGGCTTCATCGATGTCGGGAAGGGTCAACGCCAGCGTTAACCACGCCGGATCGGCGCCCATTGCGGCTAAGTCGCTGAGGTTTACGGCCAGCGCTTTGTAGCCTAAATCAGCAGGATGAATATCACGCAGGAAGTGTACGCCCTCAACCAGCGTATCGGTGCTGATCGCCAGCGTGCGTTTTTCCGGGACGTTGAGCAACGCGCAATCGTCACCGATGCCCTTTTCGACATCACGGCGCGAGCTGGTTACACGATTGAAATAGCGCGCGATGAGTTCAAATTCGCCACATGCCATGGTTTTATTCCGGGTTCTAAAGAGAAAAGGCCAGAAATTCTGGCCTCATTGTTCCCGTCAAACCTTGAGCTGCAGGCATGTTGGCTGCATCTGTTTCCCGGTTACAAATATCACTCTGCACCGGGACTGGAGAGGCGACTTGCCTTCCTGCAATGCGAAGGTTTAAGGGCGTTAGACTATTTTTTGTTTGGGCGAATGTGTGGAGCGGCTTTATCCAGCACGCCGTTGACAAACTTATGGCTGTCTTCGGCACCAAATACTTTAGCCAGCTCAATCCCTTCGTTGATCGCCACTTTATACGGCACATCGCTGCGTTTGCTCAGTTCATACAGAGAAATACGCAGGATAGCTTTCTCAACCTGACCCAGCTCTTCGAGCTGGCGTGACAGGTAAGGCTTCATCAAACCATCGAGATAAGCGCTGTTGGTCGCTACACCGGTCAGCAACTCGCGAAAATAGGTAATATCGACGTCTTTAACGTCTTGTTCCGCCAGAAACTGATATTCGACATCAGCAATGTCGTTATGAGATAACTGCCAGGAGTAAAGCGCCTGGACAGCACATTCACGGGCGCGGCGACGAGCAGCAGGTTTCACAAAATTCCCCTTACAAAAATCAGGCCTTGATGGCTTTCAGTACATTAATCATTTCGAGTGCGGTCAGCGCAGCTTCAGCGCCTTTATTACCCGCTTTGGTGCCGGCGCGTTCAATCGCCTGCTCAATGTTTTCGGTGGTCAGCACGCCAAAGGCAACCGGGATAGCGCTGTCCATAGCGACGCTGGCGATGCCGGAACTGGCTTCACCCGCAACATATTCAAAGTGGGCAGTGCCGCCACGGATAACCGTACCGAGCGCGATAATCGCGTCATATTTACCGGTGGTGGTCAGCGCGCGCGCCGCCAGTGGCAGTTCATAAGCGCCGGGTACCCAGACAACGGTGATGTTGTCATCCTGTACCTGACCGATGCGTTTCAGGGCATCGATAGCGCCATCCAGCAGGCTGTCGTTAATGAAGTTGTTAAAACGCGCAATCACAATGGCAATACGCGCGTCAGGCGTGGCAACGGCAGCTTCGATAATCTTCATAGTTTTCCTTTCAGGGTTCTGTTTATGGCCCCGCAGGGGGGCGGATTCTATCATACTCTTCTGCGGTCTGCTTACGCTTTCCACGTGCTCAAATTGATTTCAGCGTCAGGCGGATATCGGACCCAATCTGGCGCATATCGCTAAAGACAAACTGTGGCGCATCGGCCAGCCGATCCAGCCCGGGCAGCGCGCACAGGCCACGGGCATCATTGCCCAGCAGCTTAGGCGCCATATAAACGATCAGTTCATCCACGACACCGGCGCGTAGCAGCGCACCCGCCAGCGTGGCACCGGCTTCGACCCACACGCTGTTGATCTGGCGTTTACCCAGCAGCATCATCATCGCCACCAGATCCAGCCGTTGTTGATAGCGCGGTACCATCATTTGTTGCACGCTGTCGGGCCATGGCTGCGCATCACTTTCTGCGCGTGCCAGCCAGGTTTCGCCGGGCTGCTGAATAAGCTTGTGCTCTGGTGTTACCCGATTCTGGCCGTCGACGATCACTCTGATCGGCTGGCGCAACGATGATGTGCCGTAGTGCTGCTGCGTTGCGGCGCTGAGTTCATCCCAGCGCACGGTCAGCGAAGGATCATCTGCCAGCACCGTCGCGCTGCTGCTTAAAATGGCGCTGCTCTGCGCGCGCAAACGTTGAACATCGCGTCGCGCTTCGGCAGAGGTTATCCACTGGCTTTCGCCGCTGGCCATCGCCGTGCGGCCATCAAGTGACGCGCCGAGCTTTAACTGCACCCATGGAAAACCGGTACGCATGCGCTTCAGAAATCCGCGGTTTAGCGCTTCGGCCTCGGCGTTCATCAGGCCATGACTGACTTCAATGCCATGTTGCTGCAGGCGATGTAAACCGCGCCCCGCCACTTCCGGATTGGGATCCTGCATCGCGGCTACTACGCGGCTAATGCCAGCAGCAATCAGCGCATCGCAACAGGGCGGCGTGCGGCCAAAGTGGCTGCAGGGTTCAAGGGTAACGTAAGCGGTAGCACCGCGTGCGCGATCGCCTGCCATGCGTAAAGCATGCACTTCCGCATGCGGTTCGCCTGCGCGCTGATGCCAGCCTTCGCCGACAATCTCGCCGTCGCGCACAATAACGCAGCCAACGTTGGGATTTGGCGTGGTGGTAAATATTCCGCGCCGCGCCAGTTCCAGCGCCCGCGCCATGTAGAATTCATCATGCATAGCTCAGTCCTGTAACCGCGCAATCTCTTCGCCAAATTCGCGAATATCTTCAAAGCTTCGATACACCGACGCAAAACGAATATAGGCGACCTTGTCGAGTTTTTTTAGCTCATCCATCACCAGGTTGCCGATCATTTTGCTCGGCACTTCACGTTCCCCAGTGGCACGCAGCTGCGTTTTGATGTGGCTGATGGCATTCTCAACGTCATCAGAATTCACTGGCCGTTTTTCCAGCGCCTTCATCATGCCGCGGCCCAGCTTATCTTCGTTAAAGGGTTCGCGAACGTCATTGCTTTTTACCACCCGCGGCATCACTAATTCTGCCACTTCAAAAGTGGTAAAACGCTCGTGGCACATCAGGCACTGCCGACGGCGACGCACCGATGAGCCTTCGCTAACCAGACGGGAATCAATCACTTTGGTATCGACCGCTGAGCAAAATGGGCAATGCATGATCTTTCCTGGAACAAGCCAAAATTGAGAGACAGTGTAACGCGAACTCAGGGCTAACAGAAATCTTTGCCACGCTTTTCGCCCGTTTGGTTAAGCAACAAAGGGGGCAAAAATCGGCTATGCTTAGCTGTGCGCAAACGCGCCAGTCAACCAAGGAGCTTAAAATGGGATTATTTAACTTTGTAAAAGAAGCGGGTGAAAAACTTTGGGACGCGGTGCACGGCAGCGACGATCAGAGTAAAAAGTTGCAGGAGCACATCAACAAGCTCGGCTTACCTGGCACTGAAAACGTTAACGTAAAAGTGGAAGATGGCAAAGCCGTGGTTACCGGTGAAGGCCTGTCACAGGAACTGAAAGAGAAAATCCTGATCGCAGCAGGTAACGTGGCAGGCATCACTGCGGTTGACGATCAGATCAAAACCGCGCAGAGCGAACCTGAAGCGAAATTCTATCAGGTGAAAAAAGGCGATACGCTGAGCGCGATTTCGAAAGAGATGTACGGCGATGCCAACCAGTACAACAAAATTTTTGAAGCCAACAAACCGATGCTGACCAGCGTGGATAAAATTTATCCGGGTCAGACGCTGCGTATTCCGCAATAAGCGAGCCGGTGATGAAACGCACGCTTGTTCCACTGACCATGATGCTGGCGCTTTCTGCCTGCAGCTCGCCACCGCAACCTGCCGTGGCTGAACTGCATAACGAAGCGGGCAAGCTCAATCAGCAGGTGCGACAGTTGACTAACCAGGCATCAGCGATTGAACGGCAAAGTCAGCTTAATCTCAACTCGACCAGCGGCGCATGGCTGGTTCCTGCCGCTAACACGCCGGTCGAGCTGTTAAGCAACGCCGGTAAAATCCGGTTGTCGCTGAGCCATGTCGCACAGGAGGCCAACGGTACGCGAGCGATACTGCACTTGCGTAGCGCCGACGCCGCCTCGCTACCTGGCATGACGGCGAAAATTCAGTGGGGACAGCTCGATGCCGCCAGCGGCAAGCCTTTGCAGGCTGAAAGCCTGTCGCAGGAGATCGCCATTCCTTCTTCGCTGATGCCACAGGCTGACGCAGAAGTGCCATTACGCCTTAGCGGTGTCATGCCACAACAGCTGATTTATGTGCGGGTGCACGATCTTGTGGTCACTTCGCCTGCAGCTAGCGTCGAAAAACAACCATAAAAAAACGGGCTACCTGCGTAGCCCGTTTTCTCTTTCACTGCATCTTATCAGGGTAAAATGGAAGGCTGGTCAGCGCCCTCTTTCTCCACCTTCTGAATCAGCATATGTTCACGTTTCATACCCAGCTTCAGCGCCAGCGCCGAGGCAACGTAAATTGATGAAATCGTACCGATTGACACGCCGATCAGCATGGTCAGTGAGAAGCCTTCCAGCAGCGCACCACCAAAGATAAACAGCATCAATACCACCACCAGCGTCGTCGCCGAGGTCATGATGGTACGGCTCAGCGTCTGCGTCAGCGAGACGTTAACAATATCGTAAGGCGTTCCGCGGCGAATCTTGCGGAAGTTCTCACGAATACGATCCGATACCACAATACTGTCATTTAGCGAGTAGCCGATCACTGACATTAGCGAGGCGATAATCGTGAGGTCAATCTCGATATGAAACAGCGACAGGATGCCCATGGTGATGATGACGTCATGCGCCAGCGCCAGTACGGCACCCAGCGCCAGACGCCACTCAAAGCGGAAGCCCACGTAGATCAGGATACTGATCAGCGCGGCCAGCAGCGCCATGCCGCCCGCCTGCGCCAGATCGCTACCCACGCTCGGGCCAACAAACTCAATACGCTTCACCGTGGCGTTCTGACCGCTGGCCTGATCGACCACCGTCACCACTTTATTGCCCAGTTCCTGACCCGCATTACCGGCATTCGGCGACAGACGCACCATTACATCGCGACTGCTGCCAAAATTCTGCACCTGCGGTTCTGCAAAGCCTGATTTTTCCAGCGCACCGCGCAGAATATCAAGATTGGCAGGCTGTTCGAGCGTGATCTCAATGACGGTACCGCCGGTGAAATCGAGCCCCCAGTTGAAGCCACGCACGCCCATAACGATCACCGAAGCGATCAATAACAGACCGGAAAGCGTAAAGGCCAGTTTATCCCAGCGCATAAAGTCATGAACTTTACGGCCATAGTTTAGTTGTTCAACACTGTGTTGCTCTGACACGTCGTTACTCCTCAGATTGACAGCTTGTTGACGCGCTTGCCGCCATACAACAGGTTAACGATAGCGCGCGTGCCGACAATCGCCGTAAACATCGAGGTCAGAACGCCAATGGCGGTCGTGATCGCGAAGCCTTTGATGGAGCCGGTGCCCACAGCATAAAGAATGATCGCCGTGATCAGGGTGGTCACGTTGGCATCAATAATACTGGAGAACGCACCTTTATAGCCTTCATGGATCGCTTGCTGAATGCTGCGACCGTTTTTCAGCTCTTCTTTAATACGTTCGTTAATCAGTACGTTGGCATCCACCGCGACCGCCAGCGTTAACACAATACCGGCGATACCCGGCATGGTGAGCGTCGCGCCAGGCAACAGGGACATAATGCCGACAATCAGCACCAAGTTTGCCACCAGCGCCGTGGTGGCAATCACACCGAACTTTTTGTAGTACACCACCATAAACACGATAGAGGCGATCAGCCCCCACAGGCAGGCTTGCAGACCCTGATTGATATTCTGCTGGCCCATGGTTGGACCAATAGTGCGTTCTTCAACAATCTGAATCGGCGCAATCAGCGCGCCCGCACGCAGCAGCAGCGACAGCTGGCGCGCTTCGTTGGCGTTGTTGATGCCGGTAATACGGAAGCTGTTGCCGAGGCGGGACTGAATGTTCGCCACGTTAATCACTTCTTCCTGTTTTGCCAGAATCGTACGGCCATTGGCATCTTTTTTACCGCTGTCTTTGTACTCAACAAACAGCGTCGCCATCGGCTTACCAATATTATCTTTGGTAAAGGTCGACATGGCGTTACCGCCTGCGCCATCCAGCGAAATGTTTACCTGCGCCTGGTTGTACTCATCCATGCTGGAGGTCGCATCAGTGATGTGATCGCCTGTCAGGATAACGCGTTTGTAAAGGACAACCGGCTGGCCTTCACGGGTGGATTTCACTTCAGAATCGCCAGGCACGCGGCCATTAGCGGCTGAAGTAGCATCCACATTGGTGTTCACCAGGCGGAACTCCAGCGTTGCGGTTGCGCCAAGGATCTCTTTTGCCCGTGCCGTGTCCTGAATACCCGGCAGCTCAACCACGATGCGATCGGAACCCTGACGCTGTACCAATGGCTCAGCCACGCCCAGCTGGTTCACACGGTTACGCAAAATAGTGATGTTCTGCTGAACCGCATATTCGCGCGCTTCACGCAGACGTTCATCGGTCATCACTGCACGCAGTGCATTGCTGCCGCTGTTATTGAACACCAGATCGCGATGGCGGGATGTCAGCCAGGTTACCGCATCGTCACGCGCTGCCGCGTTGCGGAACTGTATTTCCACGCCGTAGTCAGGAATTTTGCGTACGTTGGTATAAGGAATGGATTTGTCACGCAGATCGCTGCGCAGCGTGTCGGTGGTCTGCTCCTGCAGTTTCCCCAGCGCAGTGTCCATATCCACTTCCATCAGGAAGTGCACGCCGCCACGCAGATCGAGACCGAGCTTCATCGGCTCAGCCGCCAGCATGCTCAGCCAGCGCGGGGTGGCCGGCGCAAGATTGAGTGCCACAACATAGTCGTCGCCAAGTACCTTAGTCATCGCCTCACGGGCGCGTAACTGCACATCCGTGTCGGCAAAGCGGGCCAGAATGGCACCATTTTCCAGCGCCAGCGATCGGCTCTGAATATTGTCCTGTTTTAATGCGTTCTGGATCTGAACCAGCGTTTGCTCACTGGCGGCGCTTCCACGCGCGCCAGTGACCTGAACAGCCGGATCCTCACCATAGAGGTTGGGAAGCGCATACAGCAGACCGACCACGAGCACGACGATCAGCATGATGTACTTCCACAAAGGATAACGGTTTAACACGGCAGTTCCCTATGGGAAAACAAAGAATTAAAGCGCTTTCATCGTACCTTTCGGCAGGACGGCAGCCACGAAATCACGTTTCACAACCACTTCGGTGGTGTCATTCAGGGCAATCGCAACGTAACCGGTTTCAGCAACTTTGGTCACGCGACCCACCAGGCCGCCGGTGGTCAGCACTTCGTCACCTTTGGAGATGGAATCCATCAGCTTCTTGTGCTCTTTCGCACGCTTTTGCTGCGGGCGCAGAATCATGAAATAGAAGATCAGACCAAAGACAACCAGCATGATTACCAGAGAATAAGGACTTCCCTGTGACGGAGCGCCTGCTGCAGCCACGGCGTCAGAAATGAAAAAGCTCATTAAATTTCCCTCATTGATTAATTATCAGACGTTTAAAGGCGGAACTGCTTTGCCCGTCCGCTCGTAGAACTCGGTCACGAAGCGCTCTAATTTACCTTCTTCAATAGCCTGACGTAAACCAGCCATCAAACGCTGGTAATAACGCAGGTTGTGAATAGTGTTCAGACGCGCGCCCAGTATTTCGTTACAGCGGTCGAGATGATGCAAGTAGGCACGGCTGTAATTGCGACAGGTGTAGCAATCACACTCCGCATCCAGCGGGGAGGTATCAGCTTTATGCTTCGCATTGCGGATTTTCACCACGCCATCGGTGACAAAAAGATGGCCATTGCGCGCATTACGGGTTGGCATGACACAGTCAAACATATCGACGCCACGGCGCACGCCTTCTACCAGATCTTCCGGTTTGCCGACGCCCATCAGATAGCGCGGTTTGTCTGCGGGAATCTGCGGACAAACGTGCTCCAGAATGCGGTGCATATCCTCTTTTGGCTCACCGACCGCCAGGCCGCCCACAGCGTACCCATCAAAGCCGATCTCTACCAGCCCTTTAACCGAGACATCTCGTAAATCTTCGTAAACACTGCCCTGAATAATGCCGAACAGCGCATTTTTATTTCCAAGGGAATCAAAGCGATCGCGACTGCGCTGCGCCCAGCGTAACGACATCTCCATCGACCGTTTGGCATAATCCCAGTCGGCCGG
The DNA here is from genome assembly GCF_051851875.1 of Duffyella sp. Ts4. NCBI lineage: Bacteria > Pseudomonadati > Pseudomonadota > Gammaproteobacteria > Enterobacterales > Erwiniaceae > Duffyella > Duffyella sp. Ts4. Next base: position 178,251 of record NZ_JBLYPN010000006.1, read on the forward strand.
ATACGGCGTACATTCATCAAAAATCATCACGATGTCAGAGCCGAGATCGTGCTGAATTTCCATCGACTTTTCCGGGTCGAGGAAAATCTGATCGCCATTAATCGGATTGCGGAAATGCACGCCCGCTTCGGTGATTTTACGGATATCGCCCAGGCTAAATACCTGGAAGCCGCCGGAGTCGGTGAGAATCGGCCCTTTCCACTGCATAAAATCGTGCAGATCGCCGTGCAGCTTCATCACTTCCTGCCCGGGACGCAGCCAGAGATGGAACGTGTTACCGAGAATAATTTGCGCGCCGGTTTCCAGCACTTCTTCCGGCGTCATGCCTTTCACCGTGCCGTAAGTGCCGACCGGCATAAACGCAGGGGTTTCGACTACGCCACGATCAAAAATCAGGCGGCCACGGCGTGCGCGCCCGTCTGTAGTATCCAGTTCAAACTTCACGTTACCTCCACCAGAGAAACAGTCTGATGTAAATGTTGATATCGGCAGGAAACGCCCTGCCGGGAGAATCAGTCGCCGACCTTTTCGTCGATCGCCTGAGGATTCATGGTGATATACATCGCATCGCCGTAGCTGAAGAAGCGATAGGCTTCGGCCACCGCCTGTTGATAGGCGTGCATGGTATGACGATAACCGGCGAAGGCAGAAACCAGCATGATCAGCGTCGATTCCGGCAGGTGGAAATTGGTAATCAGCGCGTCGATCACCTGATAGCGATAGCCCGGATAGATGAAAATTTTGGTGTCATCAAAGAACGGGGCAATTAGCGCCTGTTCACTGGCTTGTGCCGCGCTTTCCAGCGAGCGCACCGAAGTGGTACCTACCGCGACAACCTTGTTACCGCGCGCCTTACAGGCCAGCACCGCATCCACAACCTCCTGCGGCACTTCGGCATATTCGGCATGCATGATGTGCTCTTCAATAGTATCCACGCGTACCGGCTGAAAAGTCCCAGCGCCAACGTGCAGCGTAACAAACGCCATCTCTACGCCTTTTTCGCGCAGTGCCGCCAGCAGCGGCTCATCAAAATGCAGGCCAGCGGTCGGGGCGGCAACGGCGCCAGGGCGCTCGCTGTATACCGTTTGGTAAAGCTCACGATCGGAGGCTTCGTCCGGGCGATCGATGTAAGGCGGCAGCGGCATGTGCCCTACCGCATTCAGAATATCCAGCACCGCGCGATCGTCTTCAAAAACGATCTCAAATAGCGCATCGTGGCGCGCGACCATGGTGGCCTTCACGCTCTCATCTTCGCCCAGCAGCAACGCCGCGCCCGGCTTCGGCGCTTTGGAAGCGCGCACATGGGCCAATACACGTTTGTCATCCAGCATGCGTTCAACCAGCACTTCAATTTTACCGCCGCTCGCCTTGCGGCCAAATACGCGCGCCGGAATCACCCGCGTATTGTTAAAAACCAGCAGGTCGCCACGATTAAGCTTATCCAGCACGTCGGTAAAACGACCGTGCGTCAGCTCACCGCTCGGCCCATCCAGCGACAGCAAACGGCAGCCGCTACGCTCGGTTTGCGGATAGCGGGCGATAAGAGAATCAGGTAGGTCAAAAGCGAAATCAGCGACGCGCATAGATTATTTCTTTACTGGTGTGAAACAGGCGGCATAGTCTAGCGGAAAAGCTCAACATTCTGAACCATTCCTGACAGGAGATCGCGCCAACACTATGAACTTTCTCGCCCATCTGCATCTGGCTCGTCTTGCCGACAGCGCCCTACTGGGCAATCTGATGGCAGATTACATTCGCGGCAACCCAGTGCCTCAGTGGCCCGATGCTATTGCCGAGGGCATTGCGCTGCACCGACGCATCGATGCCCGCACGGATTCACTGGCTGAAGTGCGTGAAGCGCGCAGCCATTTCCGGGCGCTGACCCGGCGCGTCGCGCCGATCACCTTAGACGTCATCTGGGACCATTTTCTCGCTCGCCACTGGCAGCAGATCAGCCCAACCCAGAGTCTGCGCGACTTTTTATCCCAGGCGGAAGCGGAAGTTATGCCGCAGCTGGCCGGTACGCCCGAAGGTTTTCAGCAGCTCAATCACATTCTCTGGCGTGAGCGCTGGATGGAACGCTATGCCGATGCCGCCTATCTGCAACCGGTGCTGAACGGCATGGCCAACCGCCGGCCAAAGCTGGCGGCACTGCGCGATTCTTATGACGACTTCGTTGATAACTACGCCCTGCTTGAACGCCTTTTCTGGCAGTTTTATCCCCGCATGATGATCGACGCGCAACAAAAAACGCTGTAACTGCATCGCCCTGATAACTGAGAAAACCAGACCGGTCTGTTGTCGATCCGCCCATCGGGGCGGGTAGACTTGCCGCCTTTATTGCTTTCGCACATTTATCAGGGAACTTATGCTTTCTTATATTCACTACTGGCTGGATGCGTTTTCCATCCCCTACGCCGAACCCATTGCGCTGGCCGCGGTGCTGGCGGTTATTTTACTGATCTCGCTGCTGGTCAACAGCATTCTGCACCGCAGCGTACTGCCATTCCTGCGCCGCCGCGCCGAAGCGGGCCGTTATCAGTGGGCAAAATCATTGATGCAGTGCAAGTTGTTCAGCCGCATCGCGCTGCTGGTGCAGGGCATTTTGCTAAAGTTACAAACCGAGCTTTTCCTCTATGACAGCATTCAGGTCCACAACGCGCTGATCGTTTTCTCACAAATCTGGATGATGATTTTCGCCCTGCTGGTGTTCTTCTCGCTGCTGGACGTACTGTTGACGCTTTCCGCTAACAGCGTCATTGCCCAGCAACTGCCGTTGCGCGGCATCTTTCAGAGCCTGAAGCTGATCGCGGCGATCCTGATGATCATCATGATCGTCTCCGTGCTGATCGGCAAATCTCCGCTGGTATTGATCACCGGTCTCGGTGCCATGACCGCGGTGCTGATGCTGGTTTTCAAAGATCCTATTCTCGGCCTGGTGGCCGGTATTCAACTCTCTGCCAACAATATGCTCAAGATTGGCGACTGGCTGGAGATGCCAAAATATGGCGCAGATGGCGACGTTATCGACATCAATCTGACTACCGTGAAGGTGCAAAACTGGGATAAAACCATCACCACTATTCCCACCTATGCATTGATTTCCGACTCCTTCAAAAACTGGCGCGGCATGGCTGAATCGGGCGGGCGGCGCATCAAGCGCAGTGTGCATATCGATACCACCAGCATTCGCTTCCTCACCGACCAGGACATGAGCGAGCTGAAACGCGCGCACATTCTGGTGCCGTACATCGAACAGAAAACGCAGGAAGTCAGCCAGTACAATGCACAGCTGGGCTACGATCTCGCTTCACCGTTAAATGGCCGTCGCCTGACCAATGTCGGCACCTTCCGTGTCTGGCTGGAAGCCTGGCTTAACGCACATCCGCAGATTCATCAGGAGATGACGTTAATGGTACGCCAGCTGGCGCCGGGTGCAGATGGTTTACCGGTGGAAATCTACGCCTTTACCAACACCACGGCGTGGACCGAATATGAAGGGATTCAGGCGGATATTTTCGACCATATTTTTGCCGTTCTGCCCGCCTTTGGTCTGCGTGTTCATCAGGCGCCAACCGGCAACGATATGCGCATGATGGCCAGTGGATTACGCGACGGCAGCGCCACGGCGTAACGCGCCTGGGCTGAACTGTTCAATCCAGGAGGATTGAACACTGCAATAGCTGCCGTTCTGGTTCACACTACGCGGCAGTAAATTGCAGGAGTCAGAAATGCGTAAAACAGGGATTCTGTCACTGGCCAGCATGCTGGTAATCAATGCTGCCGCGGCGGCGTCGTCGTGGCAGCTGGAAAAAGTGGTCGAAATCGACCGTCACAGCGTGCGGCCACCGACGGTGGGTAATCAGAAAGCAATGGAGGCGGGCAGCGATCGCCGCTGGCCAGCGTGGCAGACCGCCGCAGGTGAACTTACCGCGCACGGCTATCAGGCGGCCGTTAATCACGGCCGCTATGCCGGAGAAAGTGCGCGCGAGTCCGGGATGCTGGCTGATGGCTGCCCCGATGCTGATGCGGTGTATATTCGCGCCAGCCCCTTGCAGCGCACCCGCGCTACCGCCGAGGCGCTGGCTGAAGGCGCCTTCCCCGGCTGCAAGGTGCCGGTGCATGTCGCCAGCGGCTACGATCCGCTGTTCCAGAGTGAGCATCTGCCCGCCGCCGTGCTCGACCCGCACAAAGTGCATCGCGCGACCCTGCAGGCCGCCGGCGGCGATCTCAATACGCTGCAACATCGATTACGTGCTGATATCGCCCGTTTGCAACAGGCGGTTTGTCAGCCTGGCAAACCCTGCCCGACGTTTGCCCAGCGCTGGCAAATTGAGCCAGGCGGTGACGGTCGTGCCAGCATTCGTGGGCTGCGCGATATGGCCGACATGGCGGAAAGCATTCGGCTGGCCTGGAGCAACCACAATCCGCTGTCGGAGGTGGCGTTCGGCCATGTGCGCAGCGCCGACGACGTCGCGGCCCTGCTGCCGCTGCTGACCATAAACTACGATCTTACCAACGATGTGCCTTACATCGCGCAGCGTCGCGGTGCAGTGTTGCTCGATCAGGTTAGCAAAGCGCTACAGTCGGAAGCCACCGCTAACGCCCCGCCCGCCACCCGCTGGCTGGTGCTGGTCGGCCATGACAGCAATATCGCCTATCTGCGCACCCTGCTCGGTTTTCACTGGCAGCTGGGCAACTATCCGCGCGGCAATATTCCGCCCGCCAGCCGTCTGGTGTTTGAACGCTGGCGCGATACGCGTAGTGGCGATCGCTTTCTGCGCATCTATTTTCAGGCACAGTCGCTGGATCAGCTGCGCAATCTGACGCCGCTTAACGCGCAGCAGCCACCGTTAGAACAGGAGTTTTCACCAGAGGGATGTGAGAAGCGTGAACCGGGCATGCTTTGCCCATACAGCACGATGATGACGCACCTGCGTGCCGCTGTGGATAACAGCGCGACCACGCAGGTGGAATACGATTAATCACGAGAAACCGCTTAACGCTACGACGACGGGGCATTGCGCCCCGTCAGCGTATTACGACTGACGACGTACCAGCTTGTATCCCGCCAGCAGCAGTACAATCCACACGGCGCCAACATAGAGCGACACGCGCGTATCGGGGAAATAGCCAATCAGCCCGATGATAAACAGCAGGAAAATCACCGCGAAACCGGCGGTATAGCTGCCACCCGGCAGCGCAAACTGCAGCTTCTTCGCCGCTTCCGGGCCAATCTTACGGCGAAAGGCGATCTGTGAGCAGAGAATCATGATCCAGACCCACACCGTGGCAAAGGTTGCCAGCGAGGCGATGACCAGGAATACGCTTTCCGGCATCAGATAGTTCAGGTAAACCGCCGCCAGCATGGCGATCATCATCACTACTACCGTGACCCACGGAATGCCGCGATTTGAGACCTTCATAAACACTTTCGGTGCGTGCCCCTGCTCCGCCATGCCGTGCAGCATGCGGCCGACGCCAAACACATCACTGTTCACCGCGGACAATGAGGCGGTAATCACCACAAAATTCAGCAGTGAAGCCGCAGCGGCAATACCGAGATGCTGGAAGGTCAGTACAAACGGACTGCCTGCGGTGCCTACCTGATTCCACGGATAAATAGACATAATCACAAACAGCGTGCCGACATAAAACACCAGGATACGCATCGGCACCGAATTAATGGCGCGTGGAATCGAGGTGGCTGGATCGTCCGCTTCGCCAGCGGTAATACCGATAATTTCAATGCCGCCGTAGGCGAACATCACCATTTGCAGCGACAGCAGCATGCCGACGATACCGTGCGCAAAGAAGCCGCCGTTGCTCCACAGGTTATGGATACCGGTCGGCTGGCCACCGTTGCCGATGCCCCAGATAATGATGCCGAAACCGGCCAAAATCATGATGATGATGGTGGCCACTTTGAAGAACGAGAACCAGAACTCCACCTCGCCAAACACCTTCACGCTCAGCAAGTTTATGCCGCCGATGATCAGCACCACGCTGAGCACCCAAATCCAGTGCGGCACGTCAGGAAACCAGACGCCCATATAAATACCGAATGCCGTAACGTCGGCAATCGCCACGATAAGGATCTCGAAGCAGTAGGTCCAGCCGGTGATATATCCGGCGATCGGGCCGAGGTATTCCTGCGCGTAGCGTGAAAACGAACTGGCCTGCGGATTATTGACCGACATTTCGCCCAGCGCCCGCATGATGATGTAAGCGATGGCGCCGCCGATAATATAGGCAAGCAGCACGCTCGGCCCGGCCATTTTTATCGCATCGGCGGAACCGTAAAACAACCCGGTGCCGATGGCCGATCCCAGCGCCATAAAGCGAATGTGGCGCGTGCTCAGTCCGCGTTTGAGCGTATTGGTCTCTTGCATAACAACCTGTTACCTGTAAATGAAAAAACCACGGGCAAGCCCGTGGTCCGTAAAACCGTACTGCCGGTTACTGGTGCGCAGTAACCTGCTGACGACCCAAAACCCGGTCGATCACTGCCGCAATCAGCAGCATCACCAGTGACGGTGGCAGCCAGGAAAGCCCCTGCTCCGCCAGCGGCAAATGCGTCATGACGTCTGGCAGCATGCCGGAAAAGCTGGTGGTTTTAATGGCATCAACGATGCCAAACAGCAGGCTTACCAGCATAGCCGGTGCCACGATGCGTGCACTTTTATTCCACCAGCTAAGGGTAAAACTCAGCACGACGAGCACGATGCACGGCGGATATATTGCGGTCAGAACCGGGATAGAAATCTGGATTAAATGGCTCAGGCCGAGATTAGACACCAGCATCGAGAAGAGGCCAAGGATAATTACCAGGGTTTTGTAAGATAAGGGCAAATATTGCGCAAAGAACTCAGCACAGGCGCAGGTCAGGCCAATCGCCGTCACCATACAGGCGACAAAAATCAGCGCGGCAAGGAAAATCGAGCCGTAGTTGCCGAAGGTCTGTTGCACATAGGCATGCAGGATTTCGGCGCCATTAGCATCCGGTTTCACCAGCGAACCGATGCCGGAACCGAGCTGGAACAGGCTCAGGTACACCAGCGTTAAGCCGACGCCCGCAATCAGGCCAGCCATAATGGTGTAACGGGTCAGCAGCTTGCTGTCCTCAACACCACGCGAACGGGCAGCATTGACAATCACGATGCCGAACACCAGCGCGCCCAGCGTATCCATGGTCAGATAGCCGTTAACGAAGCCGGTGGAAAACGCCGCGTGCTGATAACTCTCCGCCGCTGATTTTAAACCGCCTGCTGGCCAAACCAGCGCGGCGATACCGAGCACGGTCAGCGCCACAATTTTCAGCGGGGCCAGGTAGTGGCCCACGGTATCCAGCAGTTTGCCCGGATAGAGCGAAATGGCGATCACCAGCGCAAAATAGATCAGGCTGTAGACAAACAGCGGCATGGTGCCGTCGCCGGTCAGCGGCGCGATGCCGACGGCAAAAGAGACGGTCGCGGTACGTGGCGTGGCGAACAGTGGGCCCACCGCCAGGTAGCAGACGGTGGCCAACAGCAGGCCTGCCGCTTTACCAATCGGCGAACTGAGCGCGTCAATGCCGCCGCCGACGCGCGCCAGCGCGATGACCGTCAGCACCGGTAGCCCAACCGCGGTGATCAAAAAGCCGATAGCGGCTACCCAGACGTGATCGCCTGACTGCATGCCGACAACCGGAGGAAAGATAATATTGCCCGCGCCGACGAACAGGGCAAAGGTCATAAAGCCCAGCGCGAGGATATCCCTGGAAGTTAAACGATGTTTCATAGACGGCCCGTACTGTTGTTGCGATGAGTGATGTTTGGGTTGTCCAGCCTGTGGATGTTTTCGTGCAGCATCCTTCAGGGAAAAAGCGGCAAAATAATGCGGAGCTTTAAACGCAGAAATAGCGAGCAGATCTGTTATTTACACAGTGCAATATGCGGACAACGGCGCCAAGTAAATCGTTTATAGCGGGGAAAGGCAATACAGGATCGGAAAAGCAGAGTGATATAGCGCGGGCGAGCAGAAAGTTAGCGAAATCGTTTAAACTATTCAATAGAAGCATTACATGATGTGTAGTTTATTTACACAGCCGTTGGGCATATCGGTCATATGAAGCGATTCAGTTGCACAGAAGGCGCGGTTTACGCGCCTGTCTGCACAACTTTACGCCATCACCACACTTGTTGCGCGATATCGACCACCAGACGAATTTTCGCCCACTGCTGCGCTTCCGTCAGGCTGTTGCCCTCTTCAGTTGAGGCAAAACCACACTGCGGACTGAGGCAGATCTGGCTCAGATCGACAAACTGCGCCGCTTCGGCCAGGCGCGCTTTCACCACCGCCGGGTCTTCCAGTTCGCCCTGTTTGGTGGTGATTAAGCCCAGTACCACCTGCTGTTTGCCTGGCTTAATAAAGCGCAGCGGTTCAAAGCCGCCAGCGCGTTCATTGTCATATTCCAGGTAAAAAGCATCAATATTAACGCTGCCGAACAGAATCTCAGCCACCGGCTCATAGCCGCCTTCGGAGATCCAGGTTGAGCGGAAGTTGCCGCGGCAGACGTGCAAACCGATGATCAAATCGTCCGGTTTGCCTTCGATTGCCTTGTTCAACACGCGGGCATAAATACGTGCCAGCTCTTGCGGATCGTCGCCACGCTCGCGGATTTGGCGCTTTTGATCTTCCGAACAGAGATAGGCCCATACGGTGTCATCGAGCTGCAAATAACGGCAGCCTGCCTCGTAAAAGGCGGCGATGGCCGTGCGCCAGGTCAGCGCCAGATCGTCAAAATAGTCATCCATATTCGGATAGACGTCGGCATCAATGGTTTTACGACCGCCGCGGAAGTGCAGCACGCTTGGGCTGGGAATGGTCATCTTTGGCACTGCATCACCGGCGATGCTTTTCAGATAGCGGAAATCTTCCAGCATCGGGTGCTGACTGAAGCCGAGCTTGCCGGTAACGCGCACGCCGTGGGCTTTGGTCTGCACGCCGTTGAACTGAATGCCCTGATCGGCTTCATAGAGCTCCACGCCGTCCAGCCCGGCAAAAAAGTCAAAGTGCCACCAGGCACGACGAAACTCACCGTCAGTGACTACCTGCAGGCCGTTGGCTCGCTGCTTGTTCACCACGTCGAGAATCTGTTCATCTTCAATCTGACGCAGCGTAGCGGCATCAATGTCGCCAGCGGCAAACTGCGTGCGCGCCTGTTTAATCGCCTGTGGACGCAGAAAGCTGCCAACGGTATCGGCACGGAAAGGGGCGGTGAACTGGCTCATGAACGGGCTCCTGAAAGAGAATCCTTCCTGCCGGTGATTGCGGCAGGAAATAGTGACCAACTGTTATTTACAGCCATCTGGATGGCTATATGTCTGGAGGCAGATTGACATGCTGCACGCAGCGGCGCAATAGAGGAAAATTCATGTCGCATGAAATTAATTCACGTTGGCCGTCAGGGTGCGGTGAACAGCCGTTGCGCCTGTACCACCTGCTCAGTGGAAAGCGGCAGATAGCCGGTGCGTGGAATCATCGCCTGTCCTTGCGCCGAGAGCACATAATTGACGAAGGCGAGCGTACGCGGCTCAAGCGGATGTCCCGGTGCTTTATTGACGTAGAGATAGAGCGGGCGAGCAAAGGGATAGCGACCGCTGCGGATCGCGTCCACGGTGGGCGCAACCGGCGTACCCGCGTCACCCACCAGCGGCACGATTTTCACGCCGCTGAGATGAAAGCCCATGCTGGCATAGCCGATAGCGTTAAGGTTACTGGCCACCGCCTGTACCACAGCAGCAGAGCCGGGGAATTCCGCCACGTCGTTGCGAAAATCGCCGTCGCACAGCGCCTGCTGCTTGAAAAAACCCCAGGTGCCAGAAGCGGAGTTGCGGCCCTGGCGGGCAATGGTGCGGTTCTGCCATTGCGGCTGCGCCAGCAGATCGCCCCAGCGCTGCGGCACATGTGTGCCACCACAGCGGCGAGTGACGGAAAACAGCGCATCCAGCTGCTGCACGCTCAGCTGCTGCAGCGGATTGTCCTGATTCACCATCACCACCAGCGCATCCATCGCCACCGGAATGGCCAGCGGCGGATAGCCATATTTTTCTTCAAACAGGCGGCGTTCCGTGGCCTGCATGGGCCGACTCATGGCGCCGAGCTGCGCGGCACCGGCCGCCAGCGCGGTCGGCGCGGTAGAAGAACCCGCCGCCTGCACCTGCACGTTAACGCCAGGATAGAGCCGGTTAAAATCCTCGCCCCACAGCGACATCAAATAGCCGAGCGTATCGGAACCGACGCTGTTCAAATTGCCGGCCAGCATGCCTTCTTTTGCCTGCGCCAGCGGGCCCGTCAGCAGCAGCAGAGCCAAAATCAACGCTTTCATCGTTATGCCTGCAAGGGGTTAATGCACGGCATTTTCAGCCAGATCTGCCTGCACAATCAAGCCTGGTGGCAAGGTAAAGCTGAAGGTAGTGGCTTTACCCGGCTGGCTGGTGATCTCCAGTCGGGCGTTATGGTGGCTGAGCGCATGCTTCACGATCGCCAGCCCGAGGCCGCTGCCACCGGTTGCCCGCGATCGCGCTTTGTCGACACGATAAAAACGTTCGGTCAGCCGCGGCAGGTGCTCTGCGCTGATACCGGGTCCGTCATCGCTGACGCTGAAGCGCACGCCATCGCGCACCCGCTGCCAGCTGACGCGAATATGCGTGCCTTCGGGCGTATGATTAACGGCGTTGTACACCAGGTTTGAAATGGCGCTGCGCAGCTGCTCATCGTTGCCGAACACCTTCAGCTCGCTGTCAAAATCAAAGCTGATGGTATGGCGGCCGCTGCTCAGTGTTTCCGCCTCGCGTTGCAGCAGGCGCAGCATAATCGGCACATCGACTTTTTCAGAGAGATCGACCACCGGCGCGGCTTCAATACGCGACAGCGTCAGCAGCTGTTTTACCAGGCTGTCCATGCGCCGCGTCTGTTCCTGCATGGTGTGTAGCGCTTTGTCCCGCGAGCGCCCTGCCATGCCGGCATCGTTCATCATCTCCAGATACCCCTGCAGCACGGTAAGCGGCGTACGCAGTTCGTGACTGACGTTGGCAAAGAAATTTCGCCGCGCGCCCTCCAGCTGATGTTTCTGCGTGACGTCGCGCGCCACCAGCAGCCACTGGCCTTCGCTGTAAGGCATGACGCGAAATTCGAGGTGGCGCTGGTTGTTCATCACCAGCGTCAGCGGTTTCGCAAAATCGCGCTGGCGAATATAGCGGGAGAATTCCGGATAGCGCAGCAGGTTGAGGATATTCTGGCCATTATCTTCCGGCCAACGCAGCCGCAGATGCTGTTGCGCAAGGCCGTTGCACCAGAAAATATTGCCCTCTTCGGTGGTCAACACCAGCGCATCGGGCAGCGACTCGGCTCCGCTGCGAAAGCGTTTGATCAGATTGCCCAACTCGCGGCGGCGGCGGCGGTTACGTAACTGCATCTGATAAAGCCCGTAAAACAGCGGCTCCCAGCTGCCGCGTCCGGTAGGCGGCGTCATGGTGCGGTCAACCCACAGCCAGTTCGAGAGCTTCATCAACTGCCAGAAATGCCAGAACAGCACGGCCAGCACCGCACACAATAAAAACCAGGCCAGACCGCCCAGCAATAAACCCAGAATAGCGGCTGGCAGAATCGCCAGCAGTAATTCCAGCAATAATCTCTTCCAGGAGAGGCGTTCCAGCACGAGTGTGACTCCGGATCAGTAGCGGGCGGAGAAACGATACCCTGTTCCACGCACGGTTTGTACCATGCGATCGTGTCCGGAGAGTTCCAGCGCCTTACGCAAACGCCGAATATGCACGTCCACGGTGCGATCTTCCACGTAGACGTTGGTGCCCCAGACGTTATTCAGCAGCTGTTCGCGGCTGTAAACCCGTTCCGGATGGGTCATGAAAAAGTGCAAGAGTTTGTATTCAGTAGGGCCCATTTCCAGCGGCGTGGTTTCTGACATCACCCGATGCGATGAAGGATCAAGGCTCAATCCCTGCATTTCAATCACCTCTTCCACCGCCATCGGTGAAATACGGCGCATTACCGCTTTGATACGCGCCATCAGCTCTTTTGGCGAAAAAGGCTTGGTGATGTAATCGTCGGCGCCGACTTCCAGGCCACGTACCCGATCTTCCTCTTCACCGCGCGCGGTCAGCATCATCACCGGAATATCCCGGGTCATCGCTTCACGCTTCAGGTGTTTAATGAACTGAATGCCGCTGCCGCCTGGCAGCATCCAGTCAAGCAGGATCAGGTCCGGCCAGGGTTCAATCAGCATATTGATCGCGCTGTCGTAATCTTCTGCTTCTATTGGTTGGTAGTCGTTCTGCTCCAGCACAAAACACAACATTTCACGAATGGGGGCTTCATCTTCGACAACCAAAATACGCTTAGCCATTATTGCTCCTGCGAATGTGACCCGGGTCACTGGGATTTGCGGCGTCATTATGCGTCAGTTTTATGACAGATTTATGAAAAAAGCACGGGGGTGCCGCACGGTTTTTAACACTTCTGTTACCGCTTTCCTTCGCCCCTTTTTATTTTCAGTCGGTATAATCGGCGGCGTCTTTTCATTGCCCGGGAATCAGCATGCGCATCATTCACACCTCCGACTGGCATTTGGGTCAGTTTTTCTACACCAAAAGCCGCGCACCGGAGCATCAGGCTTTTTTTAGCTGGCTGCTGGCGTGTGTCGAGCAGCATCAGGTGGATACCATTGTGGTGGCGGGCGACATTTTTGATACCGGCTCGCCGCCGAGCTACGCCCGCGAACTCTACAATCGCTTTGTGGTGCAGTTGCAGGCCACCGGCTGTGAGTTGGTGGTGCTGGGTGGCAATCACGATTCCGTTGCCACCCTGAATGAGTCGCGCGAACTGCTCGCCTGCCTGAATACCCGGGTGATCGCCGCTGCCAGCGACGATCCTGCCGATCAGGTGCTGCTGCTGAAGGATCGCCAGGGTCAGCCGGGCGCGCTGCTCTGTGCCATTCCCTTTTTGCGGCCGCGTGACATTCTGCGCAGCCGCGCCGGGCAGTCCGGCCGTGAAAAACAGCAGAGCCTGCTGGAAGCGATCGGCGAGCACTATCAGCGCTGCTATCAGCAGGCGCTGACCGAACGCGATCGCCGTGGCGATCGTCTGCCGATCGTGGCCACCGGCCATCTGACCACCGTCGGCGTGACCAAAAGTGATGCGGTGCGCGACATCTATATCGGCACACTGGACGCCTTTCCGGCGCAGGCGTTTCCACCCGCCGATTACATTGCACTCGGCCATATTCATCGGGCGCAGCGCATCGGCGGCAGCGAGACCATCCGTTACAGCGGCTCGCCCATCCCGTTGAGTTTCGATGAGTGCGGCAGTGAAAAAAGCGTTTTTCTGCTGGAATTCAGCGGCGATCGGCTTAATGAGATCGAGACGCTGGTGGTGCCGGTGTTTCAGCCCATGCAGATTCTGAAAGGCTCGCTGGCGGAGATCGAGCAGCAGCTGACACCGTTCCGTCACGGTGACTATCCGCAACCGGTGTGGCTGGATATTGAAATCGCCACGCTGGAATACCTCAATGATGTGCAGCGTCACATTGAACAGCTCACCGCCGATCTGCCGGTTGAAGTGCTGTTGATTCGCCGCAGCCGCGAACAGCGCGAGCGTCATTTTGCCAGCCATCTCAACGAAACCCTGAGCGAGCTGCAGCCCGATGAGGTCTTTGCCCGGCGGCTGGCGCAGGAGTCGCTCTCTGAGCAGCAGCAAACCACGCTGCGCCAGCTGTTTGCGCAAACGCTTGATGGCCTGAATGATGATGAGACGTCCGCATGAAAATATTGACCCTGCGCTTCAAAAACCTCAACTCACTGCGCGGCGAATGGAAGATCGATTTCAGCGCCGAGCCGTTTGCCAGCAACGGCCTGTTTGCCATTACCGGCCCCACCGGCGCGGGCAAAACCACCCTGCTGGATGCCATCTGCCTGGCGCTTTATCATCAAACGCCGCGCCTTGGCCCGCTGTCGCAGACGCAGAATGAACTGATTACCCGTGATACCGCCGAATGTCTCGCCGAAGTGGAATTTGAAGTCAAAGGCGTCGCCTGGCGCGCCTTCTGGAGTCAGAACCGCGCGCGCGGCGCGGTGGATGGCAAGCTGCAGGCGCCGCGCGTCGAGCTGGCGCGCTGCGATGACAATGTCATCGTGGCCGATAAGGTCAACGACAAGCTGAAGATGATCGAAACGCTCTCTGGCCTCGATTTTGCTCGCTTCACCAAATCGATGATGCTGTCGCAGGGTCAGTTTGCCGCCTTTCTGAATGCTAAAGCGGGCGAACGCGCCGAGCTGCTGGAGGAGCTGACCGGCACGGAAATCTATGGTCAGCTGTCGATAGCGGTGTTTGAACGGCATAAAAGCGCACGGCTGGCGCTGGAATCATTACGCACGCGCGCCTCGGCGATGGCGCTGCTGGATAGCGCCAGCGTGGCTAATCTGCAACAGCAGCTGGATGTGCTGGGCGAACAGGAACAGCAGCTTAATCAACAGATTGAGCAGCTCAGTCAGGCGCAGCGCTGGCATGAACAGCAGCAGCAGCTGGCGCAGGATGCCGACGCTGCCAGTCAGCAACAGCAGCAGACGCAGCAGCAGTGGCAACAGCTGGCGCCCGAGCGCGAACGTCTGGCACGTGCCGCACCGGCCGAAGCATTGCGCACGGTGTGGCAACAGCGCCAGCAGGTCAACGAGGATCTGCAGCAGCTTGAACAGCAGCTAAGCCAATTGCAGCAGCGCATGACACAGCAACAAGCGGAACAGCAGCAACGGCAACAGGCGCTGGCGCTGGCGGCGGCGCAGCGTCAGCAGCAGTATGACGCTCAGTTAGCGGTTCAGCATCTCACTGAGCAGGTGATTCCGCTGGACAGCCAACGAGAACGCATCGATCAGCAGATCGCGCAGTTACGCACCATCTGCGACGATCATGCCGCTGGCGTGGCAACCCAGCAGCGTGCTCAGCGTGAGCAGCAGCAGACCCTTCAGGATTTACTGACGCAGCAACAGCGGCAACAGCAGTGGCGCGAGGCGCATCCGCATCTGGCGCGTTGGGGTGAAGCGCTGCCCGCCTGGCGTGAACAGCTTCGTCAGCTGCAGCAGGCGGAACAGCAACAGGCAGAACTTACCGCCGCGCTGAACCAGCAGCAGCGCGATCGACAACAGCACAAGCAGCAGCTTGATGCCTTGCAGCAAACGATGGCGCCGCTGCTCAGCCAGCAGCAGATCGCCGAACAGCAGGCAGCCGAGGCGGAGCGCGCGCTGGCGGTGCTGCACCAGCAGTATGCGCCAGAGCAGCTTCAGGCCAGCAGCGAGCGGCTGATGCAACAACGCCCGGCCCGGCAACGGCTGGCCCTGCTGGCACCGCAGCTGAGACAGCTGACAACGCGCCAGCAGAAACAGCAGAACAGCCAGCAACAGCTTCAGCAACAGCAGCAGGAACATGAACAACAACTCGCGCTGCTGCGTCAGCGCTGGGCAGAAAAACATCAGCATCTAAAAGATCTGCGTGAGCGCTGCGAGCTGGAAAAGCAGATTGCCGATCTCGCCGGTTATCGGGCCCAACTAACGTCTGGCGCGCCCTGCCCGCTCTGCGGCGCCTGTGAACATCCGGCGATTGAGGCTTATCAGACCTTAACCCTCACTGAAAGCCAGCTGCGATTGCAGCAGCTGGAACAGGAAGTGAAGCAGTTGGGCGAAGAAGGCAGTGCCAGAAAAGCGCTGCGGGAAGGCGTGCAGATGCAGCAGCAACAGCTGACGCGCGAGCAGCTTGAGCTGACGCAGGAGCACGAGCAGTGCCTGCATCAGTGGCAGCAGCTAAACGAATTACTGGCGCTGAGCATCGCACCAGAACAGCAGGCGGAGATCGACGCCTGGCTGGCGCAACAGGATGCAGAAGAGGCGCAACTGGCGCAGCAGCAGCTGACACTCCAGCAAGCCAGCACGCGCGTCCAGCAGGCGAAAGAGCACTACTGGCAGGTGCAGCAGCAGTGCCAGCAGCAGCAACAGCAGCAGCAGTTGCTCATTCAGCAGCTGGACAACCTGACGCGCAGCGCTGAACAGGCTCACCAACAGCAGGAAAAAGCGCAGCAGCACTGCGCCGTGCTGGCAGAGGCTTTCCACGCTTCGCTGGCGCCGCTGGCATCGCCCGCCGTTGACCAGCGCAACGACTGGCTTCAGGCACGCCAGCAGGAGTGGCAACAGTGGCAGGAAAGTGAGCGCACACTTACCGAGTTGGGCCAACGACTGGCTGAACGACAACAGCAGCTGGCACTGTTAACGCAACAGCTGCAGCAGCAGGAGGCGCAGCTGCAACAGTCGCAGCAGGAGCTGACATCGCTGCAGCAACAGCGGGCGAGCCTGCAGCAGCAGCGCCAGCAGCTGCTTGGCGATCGGCGCGTCGATGATGCGCGTCAGCAGGCGCAACAGGCGCTAACGCAGGCCGAACAGGCGTTAAATGCCGCCACGCAGCAGAGCCAGCAGGCGCAAAATCAGCTTAATATTCTTGATGGCGAACAGCGTTCGCTTTCTGCCCAGCGCACGACACTGCAACAGCGCGCCGAAACCACCGGCGCCGCGTTCCGTCAGTCGCTGGCTGAACAGGGTTTTAACGATGAAACCGCATTCCAGGCAGCGTTGCTGGAAGCCAGCAAGGCCGCGACGTTACGCGCGGCGCAGCAACAGGCGGAACAGGCATTGCAGCGCGCCAGCGTGCTGGCCGATCGGGCGCAGTCTGCCCTCGCCGCCCATCAGCAAAAGCAGCCCGCGCTCAGCCTGCCGCTGGCTGAGCTGACCGAAAAGCTGGCCCAACTGCGCCAGCTGGCGCGAGAGAATGCACAGCAGCAGGGTCAGGCGCGTCAGCAGCTGGAGAGCGATAGCAAGCTGCGTGAACAGCAATCGGCGCTGCTGGCTCAGATTGCCGACGAAGAGCAGTCGCTGCTTAACTGGGGTCTGCTTAACGAGCTGGTCGGCTCCGGTAGCGGCGATAAGTTTCGTAAATTCGCGCAGGGGCTGACGCTGGATCATCTGGTCTGGCTCGCTAATCGCCAGCTTGATCGGCTGCATGGCCGCTATCTGTTGCAGCGTAAATCGGAAGAGGCGCTGGAGCTGCAGGTGATTGATACCTGGCAGGCAGACAGCGCGCGCGATACGCGTACCCTCTCCGGCGGCGAAAGCTTCCTGGTGAGCCTCGCGCTGGCGCTGGCGCTCTCCGATCTGGTCAGCCACAAGACGCGTATCGAATCGCTGTTTCTCGATGAGGGATTTGGCACGCTCGACAGCGACACGCTCGATGTGGCGCTTGACGCGCTGGATGCGCTCAACGCCAGCGGCAAAACCATCGGCGTGATCAGCCATGTGGAGGCGATGAAGGAACGTATTCCGGTACAGATTCGGGTGCGGAAAATGAACGGGCTCGGTTACAGCAAGTTGGATCGGCTATTTTCAGTGTAATCGCGCTTTCGGCGGCGGCGGCTTTTGGGTAGCCTGTGGACCTGATCAATAAGGAGTGACGTAGTGAAAATTCAGGTTATCGCGCTGGCAGGCGCATTCTGGCTGGCGGGCTGCGCCAGTACGCCGTCGACGACGGCAGCGCCCTGTGCGTCCGGCGTGTCCACTGAGCAGTGCCGCTGGCTGGCTGAGGTCAATGCGAACATTCAGCGCAACTTTGTCGGCTACGATCGTTACGTCGGGCAGCAGTGCGTGGTCAGCGTTGCGCGTAATGCGCAGGGGAAACTCAACGTGCTGCGCACCGAAGGCGATGAGGCGCTCTGCCTGAAAGCCTGGCACACCATCGGCAGCGTAAAAAGCTGGCCATTGCCGCCAACCCAGGCACCCGAGACATTTCAGCTGAACTTCAAGCCGCTGCGTGCGACTACACCGCCAGCTCATCCTGCCGCCACTGCCGCGGACTGATGCCAAACCAGCGGCGAAACGCCCGTGAGAAGGCGCTGACCTCGGAATAGCCGAGCAGCAGCGCCATCTCAGAAATGCTCAGCTGCCGGTTTTGCAGATAGTGCGTCGCCATTTCACAGCGCACGTTGTCCACCAGCGCGGTGAAGCTGATGCTCTCCTCGCGCAGCCGTCGTTGCAGCGACCAGCTTGATAAGCCCAGCTTTTCTGCCACCTCTTCCAGCACTGGCTCACCCTGCATCAGCGATAGATTGACCTGCGAGCGCGCCTGCTCAACGATATTTTGCGGCGGCGCCTCGCCGTTGAGCCGCCGAATCGCATCCTGCATCACCATCAGCAACAGCGGATCGCTTTCCGGCATCGCTCGTGCCAAATCGCGTTTAGCGATCACCAGAGAATTGCAGGGCTGATCGAACCAGACCGGCGCATCAAACGCCTTGCTGTGATCGTGCCACTGCTGCGGACGCGGATGTTCAAAATGCACCTCACGCGGCGCCCAGTGCTTGCCCGCCACGTGACGGATCAGGTTCAGAAACATGCCCAGCGTCAGCTCAGCATCCTGGCGGCGGCATAAAATCGCACCGTGACGCACCTGATAATCCAGCCGCCAGCAGTCGCCTTTATCGACCAGCCGGGTCAGCGTGTCGTGCTGATGCCAGGGAAAGGCGTTGACCACGTTGTGCAGCGCCTGCTCCAGCGTCGCCGAGCAGAGGCCGATATAGCCAATCAGCCCCAGCGACTGCGGCTTAAACTGCCGACCATAATGCAGGCCAAAGTTATCAAAACCGGAATGGCGCGCCGCCTCTTCCAGCACGCGACAATAATTCACCAGCCCGAGGCTCAGCGTCGGCCGCGCCAGCATTTCAGCATCAATGCCGCTGAGGCCAAAGATGCGATCGACGTCGCCGCCTTTATCGGTAATAAACTCGCTCAAGCCACTGGCGGCGGCGGCCAGCACGCCGCGATTGCTCTCCATGCCGACGGAAAATCCTCCCGGCTGGCCGATCATCAGAGTCTGCATAGTCGCCTTACCTCACGCAGCGAAAACATGACGCTGATTTTTGCAAGATTCATACCAGCCCGGATGAGGCCAGTTTAATGGCGCTGGCCGCCGCCGCGGACGAGAACCTGCCCGCTGATGGTGCATCAGGCACCGACAGGCAGCGCGGCACTCTCCAGATAACGGCGACAGAGACGCACCGAATGATCGGCCCAGTCAGGACCGAGGCTGATGGCCATTTCGGTTTCCGCATGCGAGCCGGTCCATGCCAGCAGTTGAATACGGCGCTGTATTAACAGTGTCGGCAGCAGCGCCAGCTCGGCGTCGCTGATGTGCGCCACCACTTCGTAACCCCGAATCCAGTTATCCACCCATTCTGCGGCACGCGGATGATGCTCAACAAAGCTGATCGCGGCGGCCAGATCGTGCAGATACCAGCCAAAACCGCAGTCGTCAAAATCGATAACCCGGGTTTCGCCTTTATGCAGCAGCAGATTGGTCAGCCGCAGATCGGCGTGGATCAGGCCATAGCGATCGCGATCTTTGCCAAAGGCGGCGAGATCCTGCCCGGCCTGCGTAATCGCTGCGGCCACCACGGCGTGATCCTGCGCCTTCAGGCCAGGCGCATCCTGCCAGCGTCCCCAGTGGCCCTGCTCGCCTACCATGCTGGCGTGATCCCAGATAATGCGCTGAAAACCGGCAGGCTGTTGCCAGCTTTTGCTGTGCCGGTGCAGCTGCGCGGTGATGCGGCCGAGCTGCTGAAAAGCACGCGGATCGACCTCGGTGGTCGGCATCTCGCCGTCAAGCCAGTGAAACAGTACCGCATAACGCACGCCGCCCTGCGCCAGCGCCAGGGTTTGTACCGCCTCGCCCGCCTCGCTCAGCACCGCCTGCGGCACCACAATGCCGGTTTCGCGTAACGCTTCCAGCCAGCGCAGCTCGCTCTCGATTGCCGCTTTTAGATGATAATCCGCGCGGTGCAGACGCAGCGCATAGCGTTTTCCCGCCGCGCGCAGCAAAAAGGTGGCGTTCTCAGAACGGCAAAGCAGGCTTAGCTCGCCCTGCAGCGCCGCAGGATAGAGAGCCAGCGCCTGATGGGCCAGCTGCAGCAGCTCGGCGTTGCTCAGGGTGTCATATTGTTTGGCCATGATTCGCGCTCCTGACATAACGAAAGTGCTATCAGCATGGGATAACGTCGGGTCTCGCCGCTTGACCGCAGACGAGCCTTTGTTGACCACAGACGACAGCGGCCACGCAAGATGCTGACAAGTTGACATCACAGCGCACAACTCACCCCGCCGACGTCAAGTTTCAGCCCGCCAGCAGCGGCATTATCAATGTAAGGCCACTAACAGACCGGGCGCGCAACAGCACCGGAACAACCATCTGAACGGGGAAATGATAATGACAACGACGCTAAAACCGACGTTAGGCACCCTGCATTTGTGGGGCATTGCGGTTGGCCTGGTGATTTCAGGCGAATATTTTGGCTGGAGCTATGGCTGGGGCGTGGCCGGTACGCTCGGTTTTCTGGTCACCACGCTGCTGATTGCCACTATGTACACCTGTTTTATTTTTAGCTTTACCGAGCTGACCACCGCCATTCCCCATGCGGGCGGTCCTTTTGCCTACAGCCGCCGGGCCTTTGGCGAAACCGGGGGATTGATCGCTGGCCTCGCCACGCTGATTGAGTTTGTCTTCGCCCCACCGGCAATCGCCATGGCGATTGGCGCCTATCTCAACGTGCAGTATCCGGCGCTGAATCCAAAATATGCGGCGGTAGGCGCCTACGTGATTTTCATGACGTTGAACATTCTTGGCGTCAAGCTGGCGGCGATGTTTGAGCTGGTAGTCACCGTGCTGGCCGTGCTGGAACTGCTGGTGTTTATGGGCGTGGTCTCGCCGGGCTTTAGTCTGGCCAACTTTGCCGCGCACGGTTGGGCAGGCAGCGACAGCTTTGGTTTGCCCGCGGTGTCCGGCATCTTCGCCGCCATTCCTTTTGCCATCTGGTTTTTCCTCGCCATTGAAGGCGCGGCGATGGCCGCCGAAGAAGCCAAAGATCCGACGCGTACCATCCCCAAAGCCTATATCAGCGGCATTCTGACGCTGGTGGTGCTGGCGATTGGCGTGATGCTGCTGGCGGGCGGCGCGGGCGACTGGCGCAGCCTGTCGGACATTAACGATCCGCTGCCGCAGGCGATGAAAATGATCGTCGGCCCGCACTCTAACTGGATGCACATGCTGGTCTGGATCGGACTGTTTGGCCTGATCGCCAGCTTTCACGGCATCATTCTTGGCTATTCACGGCAGTTTTTTGCTTTGGCGCGCGCCGGTTATCTGCCGCCAGCGCTGGCAAAACTGTCGCGTTTTCAGACGCCGCACCGGGCGATTATCGCCGGTGGCGTGATTGGCATCGCCGCGATTTTCAGCGACGGCTGGATTAATTTGCAGGGCATGAGCCTGACCGCCGCGATGATCACCATGGCAGTGTTTGGTGCCATTGTGATGTACATCATGAGCATGCTGTCGCTGTTTCGTCTGCGCCGCATCGCGCCCGATCTGCCTCGCAGCTTTCGGGCGCCAGGCTATCCGATTGTACCCGCCATTGCGCTGGGCCTGGCGGTGATTTGCCTGCTGGCGATGCTCTGGTTTAATGCGCTGATTGGGGCGGTTTTTGTCGGCTTTATGCTGGTGGGTTACGGTTATTTCCTGCTGACGCACCGCCAGCGGGCGAACGCGCCGCAGGATCGCCTGCTGCAGGGCGACAACCTTTAGTATTACCGGGGCGGCATCGCCCCGGCTGCCTGTTCAGCCGTTAAGCGGCCAGAGCCAGGCCGCGCCGCGCACGCCGCTGGAATCGCCGTGCTGCGCCTTCAGAACCGGCGTTGAACATTCGCCGCCAAACACCCAGTTTTTCATTAATGGCGGCACCGTCTGATAAAGACGGTCCACGTTGCTCATGCCACCGCCTAACACAATGACATCGGGATCCAGCAGGTTAACCACCTGCGCCAGCGACTTCGCCAGCCGCAGTTCATAGCGGCTCAGCGCCAGTTCAGCCACCGGATCCTGCTGCACCAGCTGCTGCATAATTTCCACGCCTTTGCGCGCGGTACCGCTCAGACGCTGATAGTCGGTGGCAAAGCCGGTGCCGGAAACAAAGGTTTCGATACAGCCTTTCTGCCCACAGTAGCAGGCGACCTCTTCACGGTAGCGCAGCTCATCTTCATCCATCCACGGTAACGGATTGTGGCCCCACTCGCCCGCATTGCCATTGCCGCCGATGCGCGATGCGCCGTTGATGGCGATGCCCGCACCCGAGCCGGTGCCGATGATCACCGCGAACACCAGCGCCTTGCCCGCGCCCGCGCCGTCCACCGCTTCTGACACTGCCAGGCAGTTAGCATCATTGGCAATGCGCACGTCACGTTGCAGCATCGTCGCCAGATCGCGATCCAGCGGCTGGCCGTTGAGCCAGGTTGAATTGGCGTTTTTTACCCGATGGCTCACCGGAGAAAGCGTGCCGGGAATACCGATGCCCACGCTGCCGGTTTGGCCGGTATGCGCCTCGGCGCGATGCACCAGATCGGCAATCGCCTGTAGCGTGCCCGGGTAATCGTTGCGCGGCGTGTTAACACGATAACGGAATAACTCGTCTCCCTGGTCTGAGAGCGCGATAACCTCAACTTTGGTGCCGCCTAAATCAATTCCAATACGCACATTTTTTTCCTCATGAGCCGGTGCCGTGGCAAATACATTAAAAGCGCAAATCAGGAAAGGCAATGAAACTGCAGCGATGTTTCGCTATCATGCGCGCAGTCTTAAAGAGTTGTGCGCCCGATCGCGCACCCGGTAAAGGAAGCAGCATGTTGTGGTTTAAGAATATGATGGTTTATCGTCTGAATCGTGACATTCCGTTGTCCGCAGACGAGATGGAAAAACAGCTTGGTGCCCTCTCCTTTTCCCCCTGTGGCAGCCAGGATATGGCGAAAACCGGCTGGGTTTCACCACTGGGCCAGCGCAGTGACGCGTTTACCCATGAGAACAACGGCCAGATCCTGATTTGCGCCCGCAAAGAAGAGAAAATCCTGCCGTCGCCGGTGATTAAACAGGCGCTGGAAGCGAAGATTGAAAAGCTGGAAGCGGAGCAGTCGCGCAAGCTGAAGAAAACCGAAAAGGATTCGCTGAAGGATGAGGTGCTGCACAGCCTGCTGCCGCGTGCCTTTAGCCGTTTCAGTCAGACTTATCTGTGGATCGACACGGTCAACAACCTGATTATGGTTGACTGTGCCAGTGCCAAAAAAGCGGAAGATACGCTGGCGCTGCTGCGCAAAAGCCTCGGCTCGCTGCCGGTGGTGCCGCTGACGCTGGAGAATCCGATTGAGCTGACGCTGACCGAATGGGTGCGTTCTGGCGATCTGCCCGCCGGGTTTGCGCTGATGGACGAAGCCGAGCTGAAAGCGATTCTGGAAGATGGCGGCGTAATCCGCTGTAAAAAGCAGGATCTGGTGAGCGACGAAATCGCCAACCATATTGAAGCGGGCAAAGTGGTGACCAAACTGGCGCTGGACTGGCAGGAGCGCATTCAGTTTGTGCTGGCCGACGACGGCTCGGTGAAGCGCCTGAAGTTTGCCGATACGCTGCGTGAGCAGAATGATGATATCGATCGCGAGGATTTCGCCCTGCGCTTTGATGCTGACTTTATGCTGATGACCAGTGAACTGGCGGCACTGACCAGTAATCTGGTGGAAGCGTTGGGCGGCGAAGCCCAGCGTTAAAACACAAAAAGGGATAACGTTTTCGCGTTATCCCTTTTTTCAGACGTTCACTCGCTTACAGATAGCGGCAAAGGTAAGCGCTGGGTTCAGCCACCTGCAGATAAAATTCGCTGTGGCCCGGCACGTTAAACACGCTGCCTGCTTCATACCATTTCCACTCAACCTCGCCCGACAGCAACACTTTCAGTGCGCCGCTGACCACGGTCATCTCTTCCGGCTGTGCCGTACTAAACGTGTATTCGCCTTCAGCCATCACGCCAACGCTGGCGCGGCCCGCAGTGGCGCTCTCAAATCCGATAGACTTCACTTTTCCGTCAAAGTATTCACTTACATTGAGCATGTCACTTCCTTATAGCAACGATAAGCTGAAAAGGCAGTGTAGAGGCCGAAGTGTCAGGGTGTCACGCAAAATCAGCACCGCCGTGAATGGCCTGCCAACGGGATCACACCATCAGTTCCGCCGCCAGTTTAGCCAGCAAAACATTGGACAGCAGCACCGGAATGCCCAACAGCTGCTGCAGGAATTCACGATGACGCGGCTGATAGCCAATGCAATCCATCATCACCACATCTGCACCCTGCTCCTGCAGCGACAGCGCAGCATCGATCAAATCGCCTTCGCTCGCCTGCCACGGACTGGCAATAGCAAAGCAGGGGGACTTACTCAGGTTGCGCCACTTTCTGCTCTGCGTGTGTAGATGGTCCTCCAGCGAGACCAGAATGCCCACCTGATGGTCATCAACGATGGAGGCAATCAGCGGCGGCAACAGGCGATCGGATTCCAGCAACAAGGCGCTGCTACAGTGCAGGCCGGTAAATTCACTGGAGGCAAACAACAGGATAGTGTCGAAACCCTGCGCTTCCAGCTCGCTGAGCTTGTGCTGCAGCGCGGTGCGAATTTTGCTGGTCGACAGCCGTAAATGTTGATCGTCACACCAGCGAACGGTGACGGTCGGTTCCCCTTCTGCCGGGGAAAAGCGAGTGACTACATCCTGTAACGAAAACGCCTCCAGCAGGTGTCGATGGGCAATCTGCTCCTCGGGAAGATATTCCAGCAATAACGGCAGGATATCGTTGCGCAATGCCACACCGAGTGTAAGCGTGACCAATGATGGTTGCATAGGTTTAACTTCCAACGGTACAGGTTTCAAAAAAAACTAATTTTACCGATCAACAGGCGCAGATGAACCATTCTATAGGGATGGGTGTCAATTGGCCTGGGGTGATAAAGCAGAGCATAGAGTCTTTATTGTATAAATGTGAGGATAGCAGTGGGCAGAAGTTTTGCCTGAGCTGTGCGCAGCGTTTACACATCGCAAAGGATGAGAAATGTGAATAAGTGCAGTAAAAAGAAACACTATTTTACTTTTTGCGAAGAGAGATAAATTTTCGTGAAATGCGTGCTGAAACGATAAAAGCACAGCGGTGTGATATCAGGCTTCCCTGCCCGTCTGACTTACTCTTTGTCGATATTTTCGTAACGCTCTTTTGCATCCAGCGCTTCCTGCTCGCTGTCATGCTCACTGATCAAAGAGTTAGGTTTCGGGTGATCGGCACGCAGTTCATAACGTGTCTCATCGCCTTTACCGACGGTAACGATGTTTGCTTCCCTTGGGTACGGTGGTCTTGATGGCATAACTATTCCCTCATGTCGTTTAAGATGCTATCGCCACTCAGCGCCGGTGCGCTGAAGCAGAGAGGATTAATGCCCACTCTGCTTTCAGTATAGACAATGGAAACGGGTTGCGCGGAATGGCTAGCTGGCGCGTGCCAGAGAGAGCGAGGTGAGAATGGCCCTTACCACGTCGTCCGGGGATTGCATGGCATCAACCTGATGATGCGCCGCCAGCTGATAGAGCGCTTCACGCTGAGCGAGCACTTCAGCCATCTCCTCTGCCACCGGCTGGCCGGTTAGCGTCGGCCGCTGAGCAACTTCCGGCGAGGCATCCAGCCGCGCCACCAACACCTCTGGCAGCGCATACAGATAGATAACCCGGCCATGCTGCTGCATAAACTGCCGATTCTCATCGGCCAACACCATGCCGCCGCCGGTGGCGATCACGGTTGAGGGCGCAGTCACCGCCTTCAGCGCTGCCGTTTCGCGACGACGGAAACCGTCCCATCCTTCTGCCGCCACGATGTCGCTGACGCTGGCACCGGTCGCCTGCAGCAGGTGATGGTCGGTATCACTAAAGTTATATCCCAGCGCCTGGGCCAGCGCGTGGCCAACCGTGGTTTTACCACACCCGCGGGCGCCAATCAGATACAAAGGTAATGACATTACGGGCAGCTCCTCCGCCGCATCCGCTGCGAAAAGGCGCGGACGGTATGGTGAATATGGGCTGGCATAATACCGACAATCACTTACAGCGGCTACCGCTTAACGTGCATTTGGCCCACTTGCGCAGCAACGGTAAAAAAATCAGTACCAGCCCCGGTTCATCACTGGCAACAATTACTTACCGGGCGCGCATTTACTTTCTGGCATGCTGAACCAAAATAGATCCATTACCCCAAAATGGAGGTTTACTATGCAGAGCGAAGAGCAACGTTTAATTGAGAGTCTGTTTAGCCGGTTAAAACAGGCTCAGGCACAGTCAGGCCCGCGTGATGCGGCGGCAGATCAGCTGATCAAAACCCAGCTACAGCAGCAGCCTGATGCACCCTATTACATGGCGCAGTCGATCCTGATTCAGGAAGCGGCGATGAAAAAACTCAACGATCGGGTAAATGAGCTGCAGAATCAGCTGGCGACGCAGCAACAACCCCAGCAGAGCAGCGGCGGTTTTCTCTCCGGTTTGTTTGGCGGTGGTCAGTCACGATCGTCACAGCCGCCACAACAGCAACAGCAGCAACAACAGCAACAGTGGAATAACAGCGCACCGCCGCAGGCTGCCGCTCCGGCGGCACGCGGTACCGGCTTCTTAGGCGGCGCGCTGCAAACCGCGGTCGGCGTAGCGGGTGGCGTGGTAATGGCGGATATGCTGACCAGCATGTTCCATCATTCTCAGCCGCAGGAGATTGTGAATATCATCAACGATGAGCCGCTACCGGACGTCTCGAATAATCTTGATACTTTTAATCAGGGCGATAACGACGCGTTTCTTAATCAAAATGCTGGCCTGCCGCCCGATTATGCCAACGACTTTGGCAACGATGACAATTTCAGTGATGACTTTGATGACGACAGCTTTGTCTGATTCTCTGCAGGCCACATCGATCCGCCTCTTCCCGTGAAGAGGCTTTTTTTTAGCGCTGCTGCAATAACCACTTATCCAGCTCGTTGGCAAACTGCTGCCGATCGCGCTGATTCAACGTCGCCGGACCGCCGGTTTGAATGCCGCTGCTGCGCAACGTATCCATAAAATCACGCATGGTCAGCCGTTCACGAATGGTGGCGTCGCTGTAGCGCTCACCGCGCGGATTCAGAGCGATAGCGCCCTTCTCCATCACTTCTGCCGCCAGCGGAATATCGGCGGTGATCACCAGATCGCCCGGCTGTGCACGCTGCACGATTTCATTATCAGCGACGTCGAAACCGGCCGCGACGCGCAGCGTTTTCAGCCACGGCGACGGTGGTACCGACAACGACTGATTCGCGACAAACGTTATCAATGTCGAGGTTCGGTCAGCGGCGCGATAGAGCACCTCTTTAATCACTTTTGGACACGCATCGGCATCCACCCAAATTGGCATAACGGCTCCTTCACGATTGCGGAATGATGGAGATCTTGCCGTTCTTTTCGAGGATGGCAAATTTTATTTGGTCGAGGCGCTCCAGCCCCTGCGTGCTGCGCGCCGAAATCAAAATGTCGCTTTCACTGATGCCCGCCCGCTTTGCCCGCTGCGGCAGCAGTTTGCCATTCTCAACCAAAATCAGCGCGTTACCATCAAGCAGCCTCTCCAGCCGTGGAAAGTGCGATTTCATCATGCCAAACAGAATGTCCATGACAATCAGCGTAACGATGGTCAGCGCGGCGCCGGTGATGGAGAAGTCGTCGCCCAGCAACGCCTGCTGCGTCGCCTCGGAGATAATCAACAGCAGAATCAAATCAAATGCGGTCATTTCGAGCAGCGTGCGCCGACCGACGATACGCAACACAATCAACAATACGATATACATGCTTGCCGCACGCAGCACGGTTTCCATGAGGCTCTCCTACGGATAGATCAGTTGACTGAAGGCCACCGTTGCGCCGTGTTCCAGCGAAACAGTGCTGTGAAAATGGCCGAAGCCCAGCGGTTGCCAGGTGAGCCAGACTGAGGCGTTATGCTGCTGCGCGGGCAGCGCCCAGGTCAGCAGCAAATCGTGCCCCTGACTGCGCGCAATCAGCGGCTGCGGCTGCACGGTTTGCAGCTGAAAATTGTCGATAGCACCGCGATCGATGCGCAGCGTAAAGCGCTCGCCCTCCAGCTGCTGCAAACGAATCGCCATGTTCATAGTACTGAGCTGACGACCAAAACGCTCATATTCCACCTGAAGCTGCCGATCGCCGGATCTCACCTGCTGCTCGCTGAGAAAGCCCCTGGAAAACAGGCCACAGGCACCAGCGATAACGATAAGAAATAGCATGACCACGCCCACTTTTTGCAGCCGCCACTCGCGTCGCTGCCAGCGCATATCCTCCTGTAAGGGATAGCTACGGCTCTGTTCTTCATCGGGATTCATCGATTACCTCTCTCGCATGGCTTGTGATTAATCGTAGCTGACGTAAGCTGTCGGAGCGTAAATTCAGCTTACTGAAAGGAAAAATCATGATTCAGAAAAAGATCGGTTTTATCGGCTGCGGCAATATGTCCAAAGCGATTATTGGCGGCCTGATTGCTGGCGGCCAGGTGAATGCCGCAGATATTTGGATTTACGATCACAAAGCTGAGACCAATGAAGAGATGGCACAGTCCCACGGCGTGACCGCGGCACAAAGCGCGGAAGAAGTGGCGAAGCAGGCTGATATTCTGTTTGGCGCCGTGAAGCCCAATGTCATCCTCAACGTGCTAAAAAGCGTTGCCGGTAGCCTGAATAAAGAGACGCTGGTAGTGTCTATCGCCGCTGGCGTCACGCTGGAATCGCTGGCCAATACGCTGGGTCACGACCGCAAAATTGTGCGGGTGATGCCAAACACGCCAGCGCTGGTCAACGAGGGCATGACGTCAGTCACGCCTAACCCGCTGGTCACCGAAGAGGAAACCCGCGAAGTGGTCGCCATTTTCAACAGCTTCGGTAAAGCGGCGGTGGTCAGTGAATATCTGATTCACTCGGTGGTGGGCGTCAGCGGTTCGGCCCCGGCCTATGTATTTATGTTTATCGAAGCGATGGCCGATGCGGCAGTGCTCGGCGGTATGCCGCGTGCGCAGGCCTATGAGTTTGCCGCGCAGGCGGTGAAGGGCTCGGCGCAGATGGTGCTGGAAACCGGCAAGCATCCGGCCGAGCTGAAAGATATGGTCTGCTCGCCGGGCGGCACGACCATTGAGGCGGTAAAAGTGCTGGAACAGAAAGGCTTTCGGGCGGCGGTGATTGACGCCATGCAGGCCTGCATGGCGAAATCTGAAGCGCTGAGCAAATCGTAACGCTATTCGCTCGCCAGCAGGCGAGCGTTCATCAGGCGCCCAGCCGCGCGCGCGCCGCCATTTTCACCGCATCCGTCATGCTCATCGGCTTTTGCATCTTATAGAGCAGCTCAGCGGTCAGCGTGTATAAGCCGCAGGACGTGGCCGCCACCAGCTGGCCTTTCTGACCGTACAGCGCAATAAAAACCTGCTCGTCCAGCGAGCCGATCAGGCGATATTCATCCCATTCGCTGGCGTGACCAAGATATTCATAGCGGGTGCCGTAATGCGCGGTCCAGAAAAACGGCACGCGATCGAACAGCTCATCGTGATTGAGCATATTCAGGGCAGCCACCCGCCCCTGCTGCTGCGCCACGCGGTAGTGCTCGATGCGCTGATGACCGCCGGACACCGGGTAAGTGGCAATGTCGCCCGCCACCCACAGGTTCGTTGCCGCACTCAGATAGCCATCGGTGCGCAAGCTGCCATCTTCTTCCAGCGGCAGGTCATGAATAAACTGTGTGGCGGGCACCACGCCGGTGGCAAACAGCACCCCCTGCGTGGCAATCAGCTGACCGTCGGTCAGCCGCACGCCGCTCACTTTCTCCTCGCCTTCCAGCTGTTCAATCTCACCTTTAATGAAGCTCACGCCGTTTTTTTCATGCAGCCGACGAAAATGGGTCGCGACCTCTTTGCCAAATTGCTTTTCAAACGGCAGCGGCTGCGGTGCAATAACCTGCACCTCAACTTTGCGGCTGCGCAGCGCCGATGCCAGCTCCATGCCGATAAAGCTGTTGCCGATAATGGTCAGCTTGTGGTGTGCGTCCACCTGCTTCAACAGGCCATCCGCCTGTTCAATGCTACGCAACACATGCACGTTTTCCAGCGTATTGCCCGGCACATCGGGACGCTGCGGCGTGCCGCCGGTGGCGATCAACAGTTTGTCATAGTGCAGGCTGCTGCCATCGGCAAAGTGCAGCTGCTGCGACTTGCTGTCGAGCCGCTCAACGTCGGCGTTTACCCGCTCCACCTGCTGCATAAAGTCGTCATCGAGAATCACCGGCACCTCATCAATCGCCATTTTTCCCGACGGCACAAATTTTGTCAGCGCGGTGCGATCGTAAGGTGCCTGATGCTCACGCTCCACCAGCACAATCTTGCCCTGATAGCCTTCATGACGTAAGGTCCAGGCGGCCGCGCTGCCAGCCGCACCGGTGCCCAAAATTACCATCACCGGCGTGTCGACATCGCTTTCCACCGCGTCGGCTCGCGCCAGGGCCTGCGGGCTTACCAGAATCATGCCCTGTTCAACCCGCACCGGATACTGCTGCAGATCGCTCAGGGCGAGCGGCTCGTGCAGGGTGCCCGCGGTGATATCAAAGACCGCTTTGTGCCACGGGCAAATCAGCTTGTCATCACAGATTGCACCCTCTTCCAGCGGCGCACCGGCATGCGGACATGTGGCCTGAAACGCCTGTACCTGTTCGCCATCACGGATCAGCAGAACGTCCGTTTCGCCAATAGCGATTCGGGTCGGTTCGCGCTGCGGCAAATCCTCTAATGCAGTGGTGGATTGATAGTTCACGGCGTTATTCCTGTGCTTAAAGGTGAGGCTGACCGTTGGCGGCGGTAATGCCGCCATCTACCGGTAAATTGACGCCAGTGATATAAGCGGCGTCGTCGCTGGCAACAAACGCAATGGCGGCAGCAATATCTTCCGGTTCGCCTGGGCGCTGCAATGGAATGCGATCGCGGAATTTCGCCAGCAGTTGCTGATCCTCTTTCATCTCAGCGGTCATATCGGTCAGCGTGAAGCCCGGACAGATGGCGTTAACGCGTACGCCCTCTTCGCCATAGTCGAGCGCCAGCGAGCGCGTCAAATTGGTAATCGCGCCTTTCGCGGCGTTATAAATGCTCATACCCCAGTCGCCGCCCAGTCCGGAGACCGAAGAGATATTTACCACGTTGCCGCGGCTTTTCAGCAGCGCAGGCATAAAAGCGCGGGTGCAATAGAACACGCCATCGAGGTCGGTAGACATGACCTTTTTCCAGTCATCCAGCGAGGCCTCATGCAGTTTACCCTGCGCATGAACACCGGCGTTGTTAACCAGCACGTCAACTTTTCCGTAGTGAGCCAGCACGCTTTCGGCCAGCTTATCCACCGCATCCGGATCGCCTACGTCGGCGGAAACCACCAGATGATTGCCGCTGATTAAGCTGCCTGCGACGTTATTCAGCTTCTCTTGGTTTCTGCCTACCAGCACAACCGACGCGCCCTCTTTCGCGAAGCGCTGTGCGCTGCCTGCGCCAATTCCAGAACCGGCACCGGTGATCACAACGACTTTGTTTTTGAAGCGTTCCATTATTCCTCCTGGTCAGTGCAAAAGGCTGAGCCCAGCGGGCCAGCACAAGACTAATAATCCTGGCAGACGAAAAGCACTTTACCTTTGCAGGGATAAAAAAAACGGCTAACCGATTGATTAGCCGTTGTTAAAATTTTTTTCCGTTAAAAATTACGCTGCGTTTGTTTTTACAACTCTGCTGCTTAGCCTTTTTTAAGACAGCCGCTGAGGAAGTTATTTCGCGCCTCGCCTTTTAACGCCTGACTACTCGCCTGGCTGTTACAGTTTTTCATTTTCATCTGTTGTGGCGTCATGGCCGCCATATTGCTCTCTTTTTTCAGGCAGCTGCTCATAAAATTTTTTCGCTCATCGCCTTTCAGTAATTGCGTGCTGGCATGCTCATTACAGCGCGCCATTTTTTGTTGTTGTGTCATCGGTTCTGCCGCCTGAGAAGTCATGCTGACAGACAACAGAAGCAGGGAATAAAGCGGAATAAGCATTTTCATCATAATTAACCTCGGCTGAGTGACCTGATCAGCCTGGCAGGTTAATTACGCAGCGGAGCGGCAAATAACGGAAAATGTGATCGGCATGGCAGTGGCGCAGCAGCATGGCGTTCAGCCAGGAGATTGCTGAACGATTTTGTCTACATAATCATAGAGTAAACGCGATGTCGGTTTTTGCGCGGCGGGATCATCAGCGCGAGAAATAGCGGTTTTCAGCAACAGCGCAATATCCTGCTGTTGATCGCGACTCATTCTTTCCAGCATTGCCGTTACCGCTATTTCAAGAGCGTCGACTTTAGCAATCAGCGCTTCTGCTTCGCATTCTTTTTCAGCCAGCTTAATTAGTAATTCAGCAATCAGATTTTTCATGCCGTCTACTCATCAATCGGAAAAATAAAAATCTAACATCGTGGCCAACAAAACAATAGCACTTTTTGTACCAGACGACGGTTAATTAATCAGGCGATGTTGAGGTGATAACAATCGTGATGTTGTTTACATGCGTTGCAAAAACCATGCTCACTGAAAAAACGGGGTTTGCTTATTCCGTCGGCGCTGATACGCCCTATTATCGTGGCAGGATATCACGATGTAACCGGCAAAATGCATATGCATTAACGTGAAGCAGAGTTTGTCAGGCTTTTCCGATGGGACAGACGTGGGTTTGTATTTCAGGAAAATATAGGCTGCGATCGCCGTCGCGATGACGCGCAAAAATCAGGCAAACACCACTTTACAGCGCAGCCTGTCACAGGCATTGTGAGCGCATACCAATCATCAGGATCTTGCTATGTCTCTTAATCTAACCGTCAGCGATGTGGTTGCTCGCCGCGACTGGGAAAATCTCGCTATTACTCAGCTTAATCGGCTGGAGGCGCATCCACCGTTTGCCAGCTGGCGGAACGTCGAGACAGCACGCGACGATCGCCAGAGTGAAAGTTTGCGCCTGTTGAATGGCTGCTGGAACTTTAACTGGTTTGCGCAACCTGAAGCGGTGCCGCAAAGCTGGCTGCTGCAGGATCTGACAGATGCTGACGCCATCGACGTGCCGGGAAACTGGCAGCTGGCGGACTACGATGCGCCGATATACACCAATGTTCAGTACCCGATCAGCACCACGCCTCCGCGGGTACCTGCGCGGAATGCCACCGGTTGTTACTCGCTCACATTTCAGTTACAACCTGATGAAGTGGGCAGCGAGCAAACACGGATTATTTTTGACGGCGTAAATGCCGCATTTCATCTTTGGTGTAATGGCCAGTGGATTGGCTATTCACAGGACAGCCGTCTACCCGCCGAATTTGACCTGACGGCGGTGCTGCAGCCGGGCAACAATCGCATCGCCGTCATGGTGTTTCGCTGGTGCGATGGCAGCTGGCTGGAAGATCAGGATATGTGGCGCATGAGCGGTATTTTTCGCGACGTCTGGCTACTGCGAAAGCCGCAGGTGCAGCTGGCCGACATACAGCTGGAAACACACTTGAGCCCGGAGTTCAGCAGCGCACGGCTGCAGGTAAAAACGCGGGTCGCGCTGGCTGGTCGTCCTGCCGCAGAGTATCAGGTCAGGGTCGATCTCTGGTATCAGGAGATGCACATCGGCAGCCTGCAACAGGCGCTCGGCAGCGAGATTATCGACGAGCGCGGCCATTATCACGATCGCACCACGCTACAGCTGCCGGTAAGTCAGCCACACCTATGGAGCGCGGAATCACCGGCGCTTTATCGCGCGGTGATCAGCCTGCGGGCAGGCGACGGTAGCGTGGTGGAAGCCGAAGCGTTTGACGTCGGCTTCCGTCAGGTCACGATTGAACAGGGGCTGCTGAAACTGAATGGTAAAGCGCTGCTGATCCGTGGCGCTAACCGGCATGAACACCATCCGGAACGCGGCCAGGCGATTGATGAAGCAACCATGCTGCACGATATCCAGCTGATGAAGCAGCATAATTTTAATGCCGTACGCTGCTCACACTATCCTAACCATCCGCTGTGGTATCGCCTGTGCGATCGCTACGGTTTGTATGTCGTCGATGAAGCCAACATTGAAACTCACGGCATGCAGCCGATGAACCGGCTGGCTGATGATCCCGCGTGGTTTGCTGCAATGAGCGAGCGCGTAACGCGCATGGTGCAGCGCGATCGTAATCATGCCTGCATCATTATCTGGTCGCTGGGCAATGAATCGGGCCACGGAAGCAATCACGATGCGCTTTATCGATGGGTGAAAAGCACTGACAGCACGCGCCCGGTACAGTATGAAGGTGGCGGTGCAGACAGTGCAGCAACCGACATTATTTGTCCGATGTACGCCCGCGTCGATCAGGATCAACCCTTCCCGGCGGTGCCTAAATGGTCAATCAAAAAATGGATCGGCCTGCCGGGTGAAGATCGTCCGCTGATCCTGTGCGAGTACGCTCACGCTATGGGCAACAGCCTCG
Source organism: Duffyella sp. Ts4 (assembly GCF_051851875.1). Taxonomy (NCBI): domain Bacteria; kingdom Pseudomonadati; phylum Pseudomonadota; class Gammaproteobacteria; order Enterobacterales; family Erwiniaceae; genus Duffyella; species Duffyella sp. Ts4. The sequence continues at coordinate 212,801 of NZ_JBLYPN010000006.1, forward strand.
GCGGCTATGCCAAATACTGGCAGGCGTTTCGTCAGCATCCCCGTCTGCAGGGCGGCTTTGTCTGGGATTGGGTCGATCAAAGCCTGACGCGCTATGATGAAGAGGGCCAGCCGTGGCAGGCCTACGGCGGTGACTTCGGCGACACGCCAAACGACCGCCAGTTCTGTATGAATGGCCTGGTCTTCGCCGATCGCACTCCGCATCCGGCGCTGTATGAGGCGCAACATGCGCAGCAGTTTTTCCAGTTCAGCGTGGAAAAAGAGAATCCGCTGGCCTTTGAGGTCAGCAGTGAATACCTGTTCCGCCACAGCGATAATGAGCGGCTGTGCTGGCGCATCGAGCATGAAGGCGTGCCGGTTGCGCAGGGAGAATATGATATAGATATCGCGCCACAGGGCAGCGTGCGTATTGAGTTGGAGGCGCCCGGCCGCTATCAGGGCGCGCTCTGGTTACTGCTGGAGGTGCGCCTGAAGCAGGCTACAGAATGGGCGCCCGCCGACTGGCTGGTGGCCTGGCAGCAGTGGCCGTTACCGGCGCAGCTGGCCGTTCCCCTGCCGGTCGGAAACGCATCGACGCCTGTTTTGCAGGTCTCCGGCGACAGCGTTACGGTTGAGCATGGCACACAACGCTGGTGTTTTTCTGCGGAACAAGGTGAGCTGACGCAATGGTGGATCGATGATGTCGCGCAGTTACTTTCGCCACTGCAGGACTGCTTTACTCGCGCGCCGGTTGATAACGATATCGGCATTAGCGAGGTGACGCGCATCGATCCTAACGCCTGGGTTGAGCGCTGGCAGCGAGCGGGATTTTATCAGCTGACCGCCGTCACGCAGCAGTTCCAGGCGGACAGGCTACAAAATAAGGTGCAGATCGAAACGCTGCATCACTGGCGACATGATGACGAAACGCTGTTTATCAGCCACAAGCGCTACCAGATTGATGGCGCGGGCGAGTTAAGTATCGACGTCAACGTGACGCGGGCGCCGGGTTCCCCGCCTCCAGCGCGGATTGGCCTGCGCTGCCAGCTGGCCAGCACGGCTGAACAGATTGGCTGGCTGGGACTTGGGCCGCACGAAAATTATCCCGATCGTGCTACCGCTGCCCGTTTTTCACAGTGGGATCTGCCACGAGAAGCTCTCGCCACGCCTTATGTTTTTCCCGGCGAAAATGGCCTGCGCGGCGGCACTCGTCATTTGCAGACCGGAAACCTGCAGGTTAGCGGCGATTTTCACTTTTCCCTGCAGCCATGGAGTCTGGAACAACTGCGCCGCACCACTCATCGACATCTGCTGCGTGCCGAAGCAGGCTGGTGGCTGCATCTGGATGGCTATCATATGGGTGTCGGCGGTGACGATTCCTGGAGCCCGAGCGTCAGTAATGAATATCTGCTGGATGCCGCACATTTCCATTATCAGCTGGTGCTTGCTGGCAAACAGTGAGCATGAACATCTTTCATCAGGCGCCCTCATGGGCGCTTTTTTATGCTTACAGAAAATTCATCGCCACTAAGCAGTTAACTTATCCCGATGAAAAATATTGATTTATTCTTATCACGAATATGAGTGCCATCCAAAAACAATAAACAGCACATTATGATATTTAGTTTAATCTTCATGCGGTTACGCTTAAAACAAGCAAAGCGGCAAGCGTTCAACGACTTGAAAATTATAACTTTTATTAATGTTGCTACGTTGGATTGCTGACTGGTTCTTATTGCCGCTGCGGCTACACTGAGTAATGTCACATCAGGGATGACCTCTTACTAATGGCTCGGGTGACGGTACATTCATGCACTAATAATTGAAAGCGAACTGGAGATTATGATGGCAGATCAACGTGGCAAGAATTCAGGCAATTTTGCCGACAATCCTGAGAAAGCATCTGAAGCCGGCAAGAAAGGCGGTCAAAACAGCGGCGGCGGCGGTTTCAAAAATAACCCCGAAAAAGCATCCGAAGCTGGAAAGAAAGGCGGACAAAAAAGTAACAGTGGCAGCAATAAGTAATAACCAACGCTACTGATGCGAGAAGCCCCGACCGGCACAGCTGCCGCGGGGCTTCTTTTTTGCCTGTAGCCCGCAAGAAGATTCCCTCTAAGGCAGAAACTGCAGGCATAAAAAAAGCCCCGTCAGTGACGGGGCTTTTCAAGCTGGCCCGATAAATCGAGCTGGCAAATTTTTTGCTTAGCCAACGGTAACGTTAGCAGCTGCAGGGCCTTTCTGACCATTTTCGATGGTGAAAGAAACTTCCTGACCTTCTTCCAGAGTACGGAAGCCATCGCTGCTGATTGCAGAGAAATGTACGAATACATCTTTGCTGCCATCTTTTGGAGAAATGAAGCCGAAGCCTTTCTCAGCGTTAAACCATTTTACGATACCGCGCATTTTATCAGACATTCTGTCTTTCCTTCATTCATTTACAAGCCATAATTGGCATTAGGGTTTGTCTACAGATGTGTTATGAGGCATGTGGAAGGCATCAGGAAGAAGAGATATCTGAGATAACGCTTAACTGAAGACTGCATTACTAAATCTGCACGCATAATCGGCTCTGTTAACAAACCGATGGCTGTATTTACTCATACCTGCTCTTTGCGTGCAAGTGTTATTTGCATCGTTAACGCAAACAACAGGAAAAATGGGCGATACAGATGCCACTGCAGCAGCAAACAAGTTGAGAACGCTGGCAAAATCGAAAAATATGTCAAGGTGTGACTGTCTTTTTTTCGTACAGGATCTATGTTTAAAAAACAGGCGATCATCCGCTGCCGCATACTGATGCGGCACGTGCTGCATGCCTGCCAGACAATCCCGTTCGTTCCCTGCTTGCGCGTTTTTGGAGCTCATATGGCCGCTCACACTACCAGTGCCAGTCGTGCAATCGTTGATTACTTCAACAGTCCTGCCTGGAACGCTCCTAAAGAGGCCGAGCTGCTGGCGGCCATTATGCAGGAGCTTATGCAAACAGGACGGCCAACCAGCAGCAAAGCGGTGATTGCACGCATTATTGACCGCCTTGAGCAGGATGGCGATGAGTCGCTGTTGAACAGCTACCGCAGCCTGTTGGCGCAGCTGATGGAAAGTAACGAAACGCACTCCGCCTGATGATTAACGTTTTTTAATCGCCTGCAGATCGTCTGCTTCCGCAATAAAGGCCTGCTTAGAAGTACGTTGATAGAGGCACAGCTCACGGCCGCGCTGATTTTTCATCTGCTTCTGCGGATAAACGCCTTCTATTAACAGCGCCGAAAAGCCCGCACGGTCATCAAACAAATGGATATTCCCCACGGCGCGCGCCTTGCTCAACGAACTGGCTTTTATGCAGGCGCTTTTTACTGCCGCGTCATGATCCTGCCAGGCGTTGGCGCTGGAGGCCAGCGCAGCCGGTGAAATCAACATGCCTAAAATAACGATAAGTTTGCTTTTCATCTTCTCTCCTTGAGGTTGTCGTCAGCCTGGCAAAGTTCAGCGCACGGAACAACCCGACTCGTCTGCAAAAAAAATCCCGCACCAGGCGGGAAAGGAAACGAGCACTGCATGATTATATGACGAGGAGATCGCCTTATTGCTGCTGCATAGTGCCATTCCGGCATTGCAACGATGTGACAAGCAACCTCCTCCTCTTTTTATGACGCATTAACCGCAATAGACGCGGATAATTTTTCCATCCCGATCGCCAAGGAAATTAAGGCGATTCAGATTGAAATCCATCGTCACGGCAGAATTGTAAGGAATGGCACGCACCGGCCCGGAGACGCGGACATCCTGCAGTGCCTCAAGGGGTTTGCCGGTATAGCTCTGATATTGTGAGGCGCCGCAGCGATCGTTTTCGCTGTCCTGAACCTGCGCAGTGTCGGGTTTTGTCGCGTGCTGACAGGCGCTTAGTGCAAACAGCGCGGCGATGGCAGTCAGTTTTCCATAAAGCTTCACGTGTTGATTCCTCCTCTACGTGTATTAAGACTCGCAGATGAGGGTAGCAGAATGTCCTGCTCACCTGGACTTTTTCCCCTTTGCCACCGCCCAGCTCAATTTTAAATCGGCACTATTTGCTTAAAAAAAGCACGCCTCCACACTATAATCACTAAGATTAATCTTAGGAGGAAGGTATGGAACTGATCATTTTTATTACCGCTGCCGCGCTAATGACCGTGGTTGCCGTTAAAGTGCGTTAAGCATTTTTACCGATGCCAACGTATCGAGTGGCTCTTTGCCTTCGCCGGATGGGCTCATTAGCTGAGCGAACTCTGACGAAGGCATGGGACGACCGAGAAAATAACCCTGCCCTTCATCACACGACATGCGCTTCAGTTGACGCAACTGTTCTTCAGTTTCAATACCTTCCGCCGTTACGGTAAGCGAAAACGCCTGTGCCAGTCCCATAATGCCTTCCACTACCCGTTTTGACTGCACCGACTGCGGAAACTCCTGCATCCAGGAGCGATCGATCTTCAGGCCGTTGAACGGAAAGGCTTTCAGATAGCCCAGTGACGCGTAACCGGTGCCAAAATCATCCACGGTCAATCGTACACCGATTTCGTGCAGCCCCTGCATAACGGTTAACGCATGTTGAGGATTTTCAAAGGTAATATTCTCAGTGATTTCCAGTTCAAGGCGCGCGGGTGCCAGTCCGGTTTTATGTAACGCATGGAAAACGCGCTGCACCAGATTGCCACTACGAAATTCCACCGGTGAGATATTCACCGAAACGTACATCGTCTCCTGCCAGCCCAGCGCCTCGCGGCAGGCGGTTTCCAGCACCCAATCGCTGATCGCCGTGATCAGGCCGTTTTCTTCGGCCAGTTCAATAAACCGATCGGGCATGATCCACTCGCCCGGTGACGGCTCCCAGCGGATCAATGCTTCTGCCCCGGCGATCGTGCCGCTGTTCAAATCAAAACGTGGCTGATAAAACAGGCGCAAACGGTTTTCAGCGATAGCGCTTTCAAGATGTCGCGCCATGTCGCGCTGTTGCATCAGATGCTCTGACATTTCGCAGGAATAGAATATCCATTGATTACGGCCGCCCTGCTTGGCTTTGTAGAGGGCGATATCCGCTAAACGCAGCAGCTCATCGGGCTGCTCTGCATCCTGAGGCGCCATCGCGATGCCCATGCTGGCACCGATAAACACGCTTTGATCGGCAATATTAAACGGCCTTTGCAGTTCATTCAGCAGGCGCCGGCAGCGTTTTTCAATCTGCTCACGGGTGCGGCAGCCGGTGAGCAGCAGAATAAATTCGTCACCGCCCAGTCGTGCCGCCAGCTCATCAGCACCGAGACAAGATTGCAGCCGTAGCGATACGTCATTGAGTACTTTATCGCCTGCAGCATGACCCCAGGTGTCATTAATGGGCTTGAAACGATCGAGATCCAGACTGATCATCACCAGGGGATCGCTCTCCGGCAGGTGCGATAACCGTCCGGTTAAAAATTCTTTCAGCTGTAGTCGATTGGGCAAGCCGGTCAGCACATCGTGCTGCGACAGAAACTGGATGCGCGCCTGCGTTTCAACTTCCAGCGTAATATCCGACACCGTGCCACGATAGCCTTCAATGTTATCGACATAGCCGACCATGTTTGCCACCAGGCGACAAATACGGGGTTTGCCCTGCGCGCAGATAAAATTACAGCGCAGCACTGAGCGATGCCCCTGCTGCTCACGCCTGGCCAGCCATTCAGAAACGGGCTGCACCTTGCTGTGCAATAGCTCATCGATTGAGCGGCCCAGCCAGCTCACCACCGAATGCCCGGTCACGTCGGTGAAACGGGCCGAGAGATAAACCAGCATGCCATTGCGATCAATCTCCCAGATCCAGTCGGAAGAGGCCTCCGCCACATCGCGAAAACGGGCTTCGCTGTTAGCCAACTCATGCTGACTGCGGATCAACTGCTGAAAACGCTGATCGCACAGGCGCGCATTGAACATCGCCTGGCGGGAAACGTGACGCGTAACAAATCCGATGACCAGCGCGGTTAACAATAACAGCGGCAGAATATAGAGCATCAGCGCTTCACCTGGCTCGCTGGATTTCCAGCGCAGCACCAGCTTTTCACCATTTTCAATGGGCTGAGAGATGGCAGGCTCAAGCTGCGCATCGCGCGCATTGCTGGCCAGCCGCGCCTGATCGATACCCACGGATTGGCCCAGCGCAATCAGCTTGGCAGGCGTCATGCGATTAATAAAAATCATGATCGACGGCGGACCATCGACTTCCGGCAACCCGGGCATCTGACCGGTGGTAATCGGTGCCATCACTACGATAGCGGGCGAACGATTAATGATAATATTGTGCACCAGCGCATCAGGCACGCTGTTCAGACGACGCGCTTCTGCCAGCCACTCATCGGTATATTTTCCCAGCATGGCGCTAATCGGAGTGGAGGAGAGCTTGCCATCGATCACTGCATATCGCGTCTGGTTGTTCCCGTCCACCACGAAAGCCCCTTCATAGTGGTATTCGCTGTAAAGGCCGGGGCCAAAGTTTTCCTGCGTATACGCCCAGTCCGTATCCATACGCACATGCAGGTGCTTCCAGGCTTCTCCCCAAAAGGCGTAATCGCGAATATCCGTACGCATCATTTTCTGCTGCGCCCGCCATATCTGATTAAGCAGCTGTTTTTCCTGCACGATCGCCGCATGATTTTGTCGGTGCGCAATGGTAATAACCATAATAACCGACAACGCGAATATTCCCGCTACCAGGGCAATCAGCACGCGAAGAGTGCGGCTGGTGGTCTGGACCTGGAAGCTTTGAGCTGAAGTAGAAAACGAAAATAAGGACATAAAGCACCGCCAATCGATAAAAGCACGTGCTCTGTGGCACATGGACATCGTGTGGCGGAATTGCCAACAAAATGCCTCTTCAGTGAACAATTATCGGCCAGCGGCACGCACAATTTAGAGCCAGAGATAAATATCCCGGCACGCTGGCGTTAACTCGACACCGATCATGCAGGTTGTTACTATGCGCTTTCCTCTCATCGCCGGGCCGGTTATGAATACACGAACCGACAGACTTATTCTGACGCTATTTTATCTCGGCAGTTTTGTCGCTTATTACGCCATCACGCTCCTGATTACGTTGTTCCCAAACTATGCTGAACTTCGCAGCGATGGCTTGCTGATGCCTGTGCTCTGTCTGTTTGAATTTGCGGTGATCTATCCGCTTTATCGTTTTTATTGCCAGCGCCGTGACGATATCCCGCTGGGTAAACTGCGCCCGGCCAATACGCTGCTTTTTATCGGTTCGCTGCTGCTGTTGATGCTGGCACAGACGTGGTTTTTGCAGCCGGAAGCCTGGCTGGAAGAGCAGGCGCAACAGGGCAGCAGCTCAATGCTGATTCTGATGTTTACGGCGGTGCTGCTGGCACCGGTTTTTGAAGAGATTCTGTTTCGGGGATTTTTACTGCAGGCATTTTTACTTTGGGCGCCGCGTAGCCGCTTCGCCTGTATGCTGCTTACGTCTTTGCTGTTTGCCATGATGCATACGCAATATGTGCAGTGGCAAACCACCGTGGTACTGACGCTATTTTCACTGATTCTTTGTTATGCACGCCTGCGCAGTAAGACACTGGCGCTGCCGATTTTCCTGCACATGCTGAATAACCTGATCGCCCTGCTCCCCGCCTGGTATTTCTCTCTGCAGTAGAAAATCGTCCGGGCATGACGCCCGGAAGATCATCACGAAATCGCTGATTCCGACGCGTTCTTATGCTTTTCAGCTTCAAAGTGCGTTTTAAACTGTTCGTAAATTGAAATCATGTTTGCCGCGTCGCCCTGCAATGGACTGAGTTTGCCAGCGCGGACCAGCTCGATAACCAGCTGTAAGGCAGCCTGTTTTGGGCTGTTGGAAGGATGAGCAATTTCGTTCGACATAAGCGTCCTGTGATGTGAGATGCAAAACCTGAATTGTAGCGGATGCGCCCCCGCTTGTGCAGGCAAATATCAATACCGTCCCAATGCTGCTGCCTGGCCCTGTTTGTTTTATTCGGCAGCGTAGAAATAAGCGTATTATCAGTAAGTTAATTAGCGTATAAAACGGATTGCTGCGTTTTGGCTATACTTTAGTCATCAAGAGGAAGCACGATACCGAACGTCCGCTCACAGAGACCGGGGGCAAAGGAGCCAGTATGTTGATAGGATTTGTATTATTAGTGAGCGCATGTGGTAACGATGCCTGCGATGCTTTACCCGTTTCAGAACGCATTTACCCCACAAAAATTGTTTGTGAGCAGATGGCTGAACGCATCCATAAAATACGCCCGAACGCGGTGCTAATTTGTGGTGAGGTTCACCGTTAAGCAAGTTTTACAGATCAATGAACACTTAATGAACATTCTGACGTTGCATGTTTGTCTTCAAGCGTACAAAATATAATCTAATTGGCTAAACGTCCTGTTGTGAATCTCATGAAAAATTTAAAACCTCGTCGTCCTAACGGCCGGTGGGTCTATTACATTATTTACGATGGCCTCCTGTGGCCCTGCCCGGTGCGCTGGGAATGGGAAGAAAGCTTTGGTGGCTGGCTACCGTTCTACTATTCGCCAACCTTCGAGTTTGTGGTGGGCGATCCTGACAAAGCTTTTCGCGTGGCGAAGAGCGATGGTCGACTGCGTCGTGCTGCGCAGGAATTTATGCCTGCCTGAGTCTAAAAATTCGTTAATTATCTTTAACTGAGTGCTGAAAAATTGCACCCTGCGCCAGAACGTTCACACTCTTGTTGAGAACAAAGAGAGGGACGATGGAGCAGATTCTGATCAGTGCCTGCCTGTGCGGCTTCGCCGTACGTTATAATGGCAGCGCCAAGCCCTGGAAAAATACGCATCTCCTGCGCTGGCATGCCGAAGGCAGGCTGGTGATCTGCTGTCCTGAAATCGCTGCCGGGTTGCCGGTGCCGCGTTTACCGGCAGAAATTCAGGCCGATGGCGCGCATCTCCTTGAATCGGATGGCAATGATGCCACAGCAATGTATCAGCTGGCGGCGCAGCGCGCGCTGCAAACCGCGCTGGCGCATCATTGCCGTTTTGCGTTGCTGACCGATGGCAGCCCTTCCTGCGGTAGCCAACAGGTATATGACGGCAGTTTTCAGCAGCGTCGCATCAACGGCATCGGTTTCACCGCGCGGTTGCTGCGGGAACATGGCATTAACGTCTATGCCGAACATGAAGCTGAGCTTCTGGCGACACGGCTGATGGTCGAAGAGCATCAGGCCTGGCAGGCGATTCACAACAAAGTTTCACAATTCATTCAATGACGTCTGCAACTACTGCGCTTAATTTAGTGTCTTATGAGCATCATCACGACCGATATCGATCACTCAGGAGAAACTATGCGCACTTCCAGGCCGCTTTTGCTTGCTTTACTGGGTAGCAGCATCATGCTGAGCACGCTGGCATATGCAGAAGAACCGGTGGTGCAACCCGCGCCGCCCGTCATGCAGGACAGTGACAGCAGCGCGCAGGCACAACCCGCGCCGCAACCCCATTCCTATGACGTTAAAGAGTTTTATGCCGATTCGCGGCACTATACCTACGGCGATGTGGTGCCGGATCTTTACCGCACCAAAAAATATGAAATCGTTGAATGGCAGAAACGCCATTTACCGCCGCCGGAAACCGGCAGTCACTGGACTTACATTGGTGGCAACTATGTGTTGATTTCAGACGGTGAAGGGAAGTTTCTTAAAGCAGAATCGGGCGACATATTTTTTCAGTGATCACACGCTGGCCCGGTACACACTGGGCCAACGCTTACAGAACAGGTAAAACTCTTTTTGCCGTGTGATTAACCATTCATCTCGAGACTATCATTCTCATCATTACTGGCGCTGGCCGCTAACGGCGCGCTGATATCGAGATAAGTTTGTAATTCAATAAGATGCTTACGCATCAACTTCTGTGCACGTTCAATTTCATCTTTCAGCAGTGCATCGACAATCTCTTTATGTTCGTCATAGTGGCTAAAAATCACCTCAGACTGACGATAAAGCATCATCACCAGCGCACTGCGCGCCAACAAATTAGCCAGGATATTTTCCAGCACGCTGTTACCCGCGATGCGCGCCAACAACAGATGAAATTTATCCAGCTCATACACAATATCGTGCATATCGTGGCGTTCGATAACCGCCCGTTCATTCCGCTGTTGTTCGAGAATCTCCGCTGACCAGGCAACAATTTTTTCTGGTGTAATTAATGCAACAATCGCTGGCTCAATTGCCTGACGTGCGATAAAAACCTCCCGGGCATCACGCCTTGAAGGGGTTGAAACGACCGCGCCAAAGTTAGGTGCGATAGTAACAATATTCTGCAGCGCCAGACGTTGTAGCGCGCTTTGCACATGATTGCGATTAGCTGAGAGAGATTCAACGAGCTGCGACTCAATCAAACGGGTGCCAGGACGCAACTTGTGCTGCGAAATTGCACGCGTCAATTCATAGACAATCCGTTTAATCTCCTTCTGCTTCTCGGTGAGCTTAATCGCCATGATTTTTCGTATCCTCAATAATTATTCCCAACGATGACCTCACCCCTGTTTTGGATTAATAACGCTAGCAATCTTAAGGCGCCCACACCCATACACCGGGTATCCATACAGTATAACGTTTTGCACGATTACACGCGAGTGTCAGATGGGATTCCAGCGGCACTTTATGTACCAAAAAAGTGGATAACAGCGTTTTTTTAACAAAAGAAATAATGCATAAATCAATTTCTTTCATCACTAAAAACAGACGAAGCGGCGGATAAAAAGATCCCTTCAAGATTAACAGACCTGCATATAAAGCATTCTTTTTGGTGAAAATGTTGAGATATCAAATTTTATTTTATTGAACGTGAAGCTCCATTTTATTATGTTGGTAGCTATAGCCTTTCACTAAGAGTTATAGTGAGTATTATATGTAACACTTTGTCTATTTAACGTTGTGTCATAGCATTTCAAGGCATTATCGATGAAGTTGCAGAGCGCATCCATCTTTTAAAAAAAGACATGTAAATAATATTTACCATCTCAATATTCAACATTCATAAAGACAAAATAGATTTCGGAGGATATTATTATTTCGATGATAAATAAGCGTTTATCATTGCACCACTTTTAATTCATTCAGCGGGTTTTAATCAGGCTGAAAACGATTCTTCCGCTCTTATTCAACTTTTTTTGCATACCTGAATTGGCGAAAAAAGGTAGGGCACTGAAATAATAAACTGACTGTTCCAGCACGTTATCATCGTCTCAGGCCTGCTGGAAAATTCATGATTCAAACAATGGGAAAAGATGGATTTTACGCATTTGATGGCTAAGCACAACCTGAAACAGAACAATATGGCTTTTCGGCACGGGCTTTATCAGCATCATTGGAATCCTGACCAGCAGATAAGTGTCGACGGCGCTTTGCCCTCGCGAGAGCGTGATTTAATAAGGAACAACACGGGACGGGATCTCCCCAAAAAGATGTAGCGATGAAGATAAATAACCAATAAATTCATAATATTATATTAAATATAACGTTAACCTTTAACCCTAACGGCGGGTACGAACACGGCGTTAATATTGTCGAGCTGTGCACTATTTGTCACACTGCCCTACCCGCCTGCGCGTGAATCCTCTCACCGTCAGCGAAGCACATGATTATTGCAAATACCTTCGCGGTATATTTCAGCTAGTGCTATCGCTCACCCTCTCTTTTTTCTGCACGACGTGCCCCGATTAGCGCTGGTCGGCCAGGCCATTAATTGCCGGAATACTGATCAACATTGATCCGATATTCAACGCTAAAAAACATTATTAATATTGGCATCAGCAATCCGTTTTTTACCGGCATACTGCATTACGTCTACATAAAACAGAAAAATAATATTATGCCAAAGCCTGTTTGTCGCACCGGTATACGCGTCTTTTTTACCTTGTGACGACATGACAAACCTGTTGATAACGCTATACGCCCATAACCATAGTTTATCAGCAGCTATTATCGATGTTATCGCGTGCGCCACAGAAACCAGGGTTGTAACGCCGTGCTAATAAAAACCAACGCAAAACACGGTTGCTTATATAACACCATTATGATTAAAGGTTTGCTTCCCTTCGACTCTGACAGGTCTACGCGAATACGTACTGACGTAGATAATTTCAACAAGAGAAAGTCACCGCCTTCAAACAATATTATTCATCTGTTGTTCGACGGTTAAAAGAAGAAGCGCGTAAACACGCATGTTGTCGCTGCGCTAATTGATGATTATAGAGAAGAGTTCCCTATTTAAAAACGTTAACTCTGGCCGTCAGCAGTCAAGGTCGCATTATCGATTTTTGCTTGCCGATACAGGAAAAAAATTATTACTGACTCTGGCGCAACACGCTATTTAATAACGTCAGTTATCAGCTGGAAAAGTAGTGTTGCCAATGCGATATTGAGGTTATCTGAAGTCCGCTTCCACCATTCCGGTGTACGATGGATTACCCGATGCGTACCATAAGTGACTGCGCGCCTTAAGTCAGCTTACAAAGGGATAGCTGATGCTGGCCATCAACTGCATTTACTCTGTTCAGACAGCCTCCTGACTGAGTTTCTCAGCGCAACCACTGCCGCCAACGATATGCGTAATCGGTGTCTTCGCTATCAATCAGCACGCTGTTATTACTACGCAGATCATATCGGCACCACCGACAGGCAAAATGCTCACCCAGATAAATTTTTTCGTCGCGGACAGAAATGTCTCATTTTTGCTATTCTCTGCGTACCGATCCGCTTATAGATGCAGCGCGATCACTGTTATCGGTATTTAGGGAAAAAAATGAAATTTAAAGGCCTCTCCAAGGGATTCTTCATCCTGCTGCTTGCGCTTGTTACCTGGGCTTTCTTTGATGTATTAAGCCCCTATTTTTCAGCGATTTTATGGGCTGCCATTCTGGCGGTGATCTTCTATCCGCTGAAAACCAAACTCCGTGAAGCGATGGGCGATCGCAATGGTGCCGCGTCGCTGGTCACTATTCTGATCATCTGCCTGATCGTGTTCACGCCGCTGGCTATCGTCGCCTCTTCGCTGGCCATGGAATTTAATATCATCTACACCAAGCTGCAGGCGAACAATACGCCGCTGCCCACGGTGCTGAATCAGGTTACACATCACCTGCCGGGCTGGGCGCGTAGCTTTCTCTCCGAACAGCACCTGAACAGCGCAACTGAAATTCAGAAGAAGCTGTCTGATGTGGCGTTACGCGGTAGCCAGTATCTTGCCGGCAGTGCGTTTTTGATTGGTAAAGGCACCTTTAGCTTTGTGGTCGGTTTCGGCGTAATGCTCTATCTGCTGTTTTTCCTGCTGAAAGATGGTGCCTGGCTGGTCAGCCTGATGATGGAATCACTGCCGCTGTCGAAATTTATGAAGCATCACCTGCTGGTGAAGTTCGCGGCGGTGTCGCGGGCGACGGTCAAAGGCACCGTGGTGGTCGGTATCGTACAGGGGGTATTAGGCGGGCTGGCATTCTACATTGTCGACATTGAGGGCTGTTTGCTGTGGGGCGCATTGATGGCGTTCCTGTCACTGATTCCAGCGGTGGGTTCAGCCATTATCTGGGTACCGGCTGCGGTCTATTTCTTCGTTTCCGGTATGCTGTGGCAGGGTCTGTTCCTGGTGGGCTTCTTTGTGGTGGTCGTGGGCCTCGCGGATAACCTGCTGCGTCCACTACTGGTCGGCAAAGACACCAAAATGCCCGATTATCTTATTTTGATTGCCACGCTTGGCGGCATGGAAATCTATGGCATCAATGGCTTTGTGGTGGGTCCGCTGATCGCTGCGCTGTTTATTGCCTGCTGGAATTTGCTCTCTGGCCGTGATAACCAGGCTAACACTGACGAACTGGATGAAGATTTCATCGAAGAGGGTCGCCTGCCGCCTGGCGCGTAATTCTCCTCTCTCCCGGCTCCGCGCCGGGAGTTTTCTTCTGTTTTCTGCCCTACTCGCCTCCCCTGCCGCTTCGCATGAATCTCCCGCACAAAGACACTATCTTTATTATTCATCTTGTTATCGGAGCAGCATTCAGGAGTAAAGGCATGAAATATTGGTACTTCATCTCACTTATTGCCGCAGCGGCGTACCTTTTTGCATTTTTACCTAAATTACGCACTCAGCGTGAACCCATCGCCTATTGGGGCTGTTTTGTCTATCTGGGCGCATCGGCAATCTGGTGGGGGCTTTACGGGCTGCGTCATTACTTTGGGTTGATTTGATCTGGAGTCGGGATTCCCTGAAGGCACAAGCGTCATTAGGGAACCCGGCTAAACCGCGAAGAAAGGAATTTTGAGAATGAAAACGAAATGGGAAACAGGAATATAAGAAGATGGTGCCGATAAGAGGAGTCGAACCTCCGACCTTCGCATTACGAATGCGCTGCTCTACCAACTGAGCTATATCGGCATGGGGAAGGGATTGCGGGGCGATAAATTATGAAAAATCATGAAATGAGTCAAGTCGTCGTGGCGCGACCGCTGCTTTTATCGGCAGGATCGGCAGGCAAAAAAAAAGCGAGGCCGTAGCCTCGCCGGTCAAATGACCTGTTCCACCAACAAGCTTTACCTAATCAGGTTCGATCTAGTCGTAATACGCAATTTTATGGTCAACGCCGTTGATATTGACGGTGATATAGCCGCCCGGCGTCGTGGCATTCGCCGGTTGTGCTGCCACCGCGGTAGCCAGAGTCAATACGCCCTTCTCATTGGCACCAATACCGGCCAGACCATTGTGCAGCGCGAAACGCATCTGTGGTTTCGTCGGCCCCAGTTTGGTCAGATCGGTAATCAGCGAGAAGTCAGGGGAAAACTGCGAGCAAACGCCTGCGTCAAAGCGCGTTGGTCCGGTGGTTTTCAGATTGAACATGGTATCGCCGCTTCCCGCCTTGAGCTTGACCCATAACTCAACGAAATCAACGCCCTGACGGTTGTAGCGCGCATCAATAATGGCAGGCGATCCGCGATGGAACATATCCACCCATACCGAGCTGCCGCGCTGCAGGTTTATTTCCGTTACGCCGGTTGATACCGTGGCGGTTGGGCTACCGGCCGTGCCTGATGGATCGGCGGTGCCTGCCCGGCCAATAAACTCAGCCACCCACTGTTGGTTAGCGATCGGGAAGTTGAATGCCCCGATGCGGTACCAGTTATCGGTATCGGTGCTGTTATTGATGCGATAGCCGGAGTAGTGCCCAACGCGCATTGACCCCGTCAACTGCGTACCGAAGTTTTCGTCACGCCGCCAGCCATATTCATAACCGGATAACCAGCGCGGTGATGCCATCGCCGTGGAGAGTTTGGCACCGGCCTGCAGGTTGATCTGGCTCATCAGGACGCGGCTGTTGTCGAGATTCAGCGGATTGGAACAGCCTTCCAGGTTGAATACCTGAATTTTCCACTGTCCTTCTGACAGGTTACCCGGGTAGCGGGTACGCTCAATCCAGACGTTGCTGATCAACCCTTGCGTCATGCGTGGCATATAAAGCGTGGCGTCGCCATAGCCGCTCTGGAAATTCGAGTTGGTGATCTCAATCGCCGTGGAGTGGTTCCAGCCACCGCCGGGCGAATTTGACCAGCCCACATCAAAGACGCGGCCAAAGGTGTTACCGGTATAGATTTGGTCAAATTTACTGTCAAACGTATCGATCAGCTTGAACACCGTGCCGCCGGCATTTTGCGCTTTAAAGCAGGTGACGTTGGTCGACTGCCCTTGCGTGATAATGTTTTCCAGAAACGGCTGCGCATTGGTACACATAGAAGCGGCAATGGCCGCGGTATTGATGTTGATGTCGGCTGACGCCTGGCCGTTCCAGGAGATACCCCGAATAGCCGTACGCCGCGCCTTGATTTTGAACACCGGCGCATCGCTTTTATTGGAAATAATGATGGTACGAGGCACCGCCCCCAGCTCGACGTCATCGCCGTACAGGCCAAAGAACCCTACTTCGGTTGTACTGATATCGATAGGCGAGATGAGGTACTTACCTGCTGGAAAACGGATCGGCAGTCCGTTGACTTCAGTATTCCAGGTACGGGCCCAGTTCATATAACGAACCACGGCATCGTTATCATCGGTGGTGCCATTGGCACGTGCGCCGAAATGCAGCACGTTGATCAGTGCCGGATCGTTGATGGTGCGCCGCCAGAAGAAATTCGTACCCACCGCCACGGTGCCGCCATTATCCGCATACGGACTGTTGCCGGTGAAGGTAAAAGCAACGAATTCACCGCCTCCACGAAAGGTATTATCACCAGCGTAGTAACGTTTTAAGGTAGCAACATCACCCTGTTTGGCAGGTACGGTTGTTCTCAGTTCGGCAAAAGAGTTCACTTCAATCATATATTCCTCCTCAGGAATACCGGCATAAAAAAGCCCCTGCGAAGCAGAGGCCAGATTGATGAATTAGCAGGACTATTTGGTGGCGTTGGCCTGACAAAGCGAATCCCACAGTTCGTTGTGGGCGTTGATCGCTCTGATGGTGCGGATATCCAGCACGCGGGCATCGTCACCATGGGTGATAATCGGGGAAAAAAGAGAACAGGATGAATCGGTCAGCGCGACCGGTTCAGGGTTGGTGGTAGTTTGACTGCTGCAGCTTGTCACGAGCAGCAGCATCATCAAGCCCGTTATTCGTGTTTTGTACACGGTTAGCCTCCTCACGGTTCTGTTGCTGTTGTTTGGCGACGGCGGAGATCTGCGCCGACTCTTTACGCGCAGCGGCGATATCCGCCCGCGCCCGCTCTTTGGTTTTGGCAATCTTGTGGCCACCGAGATAGCTGGCAAACAGCGCTGCCACCAGCGCCGCCAGACCTGCCAGCCACTGCCAGCTGCCGCCTAATAACGCGGTTAATACGCTCATGATGTCGCCTCTCTACTGGCTGCTGCCATTGTTGGTCGTGATATTACTGGTGCTGTTGGTTGTACTGACGGTGGTGCTGTTAGTGCTGGTGTTGCTCTGGCTCTGCAACTCCTCCTTGCGCTGCACAAGGTTTTTCTGCCGGATAAACTGCGCAATCACCGCCATGGCGACCATAAACGCCCCGAGGAAACCGAGATAGTTTTGCGGCAGATAGGATTTGATATCTTCCGGCAGTGCCTGCCAGCCACTCATCGCCGCATCGGGAAAAGATTGCGCCCAGGCACTGAGCGCAGAACCCAGCGAGCCAAGCCACACCGACCAGGTTTTGAACAGCAACTTAGCGTGAGAAACGAACTCCAGTGTGGTGAATCGTTGCAGCAGGATCACTGTCACGACCAGCAGCAGCACTGGCACAATAAAATAGACGTAAATCATAACAACCCCTTGTAAACATCGTAGGTACCGCTGCGCATCACTTCAGCATGACGTCGCGCACGGCCTGGTGTCTGTCGTGCCCACAGGCTATTCAACATGCCGTTAGCTGCACCGCTGAAATCACCGGCCGCGACCATCTTCAGCGTTTCATTAAACGCCGCAAGCCCTTCGACACCCAGCTGATAGGCCATGCTGAACAGCACATCGCGTCGCGGTTCGTTGCACTGCTCCAGCGCCTGACGGAGCAACGGACGCTTTTCCATTTCTGAAGCTTTACTCTCCAGAATGCAGTGCTTCCAGATGTCACCCACCTGGCGAGGCACACGGAATGAATAGTTGGATAGCGACGCGCCTTTCGGCCCGATGCGAATACCGCCCGCCACGGTTGGAAATCCCTGCGTGTCCAGATAAGGCGCGTCCACATAGCCTTCTTCAAAATTTAAAATGGGAATGATCTGACTCATAACGTCACCTCTCTGACATGCACGGTGAATGATAAAAAAACGAACAATATTGATTAATAAGCGTGACAAAACCTGGCGATAGCAGGCAGCTAAACATCAGCAAAGCTGAAGTTTTAAAAGCAGGAGTGTTTTGCTAATTACTACCGTTTAAAAATAGAGACGGGTGCCTCTTAACGGCAATGCTGACGTGCAGGGGTTGCAAGATAATCCGCGCCCGCTTTTTCACGATCGTCACTGACCGCATAAAGGTAAACATGCGGTAAGCAGCAGTTATCAAAACTGGCTTCGGTACGGGCTCGAGGGACAATTTGCGCAACGGCGCGTTGCACACGGCTCAGAGATTTGCGCTTGCAGATTTGCTCTGCCTTACGCAGCGGTTCGGGGGGTGCCTCCAGACAAAATGCGAGATCGATGCTCTGTTTAAGCTGACTCATCGCCTGCCGCCGATTGTGGCGCCGGGAACGAGCGTTGCCAATGAAAGTTGATTTGCCATAACTGATTATCGCCATAACTCCTCCTGTGAATGAGTCTTTGGCGATGGGATGGCATGCGCTCGTATCCGGAAACTGGACAGTTCAGGCGCATATTTCGCTCACAAAAAAAGATCCTGACTGCGTTAACAATCAGGATGCATTTTTCGTCAGACAGAAAATGAGCGTTTACCGACGCTACCTATGCGCATCCACCCCATCCCAAAGCTTATTCGCTTTTGGTTTGGCTTAGTGTTGCGCTTGTGCAGCGCCTGAATTGTTTAAGAGCAGTACAGTCCGTGTAGCGGTATGACGTCTTCCATGTGCAAATTATTAACTGGCACTTATGATTTATCAACAACCAAAAGTTAATTTTTTATTCACTAGCGGTTAACCTTATGATCTTTGGGAAACTTTATTTTTATCCGGGGGGAAAAACGGGCGGAAAGTGGCGCAAATCTCCGGTTTTACCCGGAAATTAACCAAGGAATTGATAGGCGCGTGGCTGACTCATGATGACTTTTGCATGCACCTGCATGCCTTGAGCCTCTTCGCGTGTGAGATACCACGTCTCATAACGTTTGTTATCCGAGATCACCGCGAGCTTGCGATGCTGCTGCTGCAAACGTTTCAGATAGAGTTGATCGTCGAGGGTAAAAATGTAGATACCATCGCCATCAAACAGCTGAATGCTGATGTCGACGAAGATTTGATCGCGCGGCTCGAAGGTGCCGGACATGGCATCGCTGTTGATGGCGATCAGCCGGATACTTTCAGCAGGTCGGCCGTTAAACAGCACCCGCGCTTCATCAATGCCATACTCAATGGCGGTAATGGTTTCCACGAACTCGTCGCGCGGGTGTGCACTGCCCGGCAGATTGATCGTGAAATCGAGTACTTCAACCCGGTAGCTACCCTTGCCGATGCCGCGAAAAAGGTGGTTGGCTTCGCCATCGGCGGTCACGTTACCGGCGCCATATTCAAGCCACTCGGCGCGAACGCCCAGCAGTTGGCTCAGGGCGAGTATATTTGTTGCATCAGGTATTGCCTGACCATGAAACCATTTCCATACTCCTGGTGTGGAGATTTTGCACCCCTGCTTCTGCAATGCATCAGCAACCTGTTTGTTTCGTCCATGACCGCTAACACCTGCACTCTCACAGGCGGCAATCAGTCTGGCAGTAAAGGCTTGTTTAGAACACTCTCTTTTAACCATTAGTTATTTTTCTGCCATGAAGAAATGCTTACTGTTATTTCTGATTTTTTGCTACCAGTTCATTTTATATTACCGTCGGTTGGCTACCCAAAAGAATTTATTAAGCATCACCTGAGGTAATTATGTGGTTTACCCTGAATTGACCTGACTCAGAGATGAGAAAAATCGCAACGGAAAAGCAGCACGCCAGGTTTTACCCGGCGCAGAGACGCGTTGAATATCATGGCAAAGCACGGACGGGAAGCGCTGGCTGAACATCGACAGCATTTTACAAGGCGCGAGCCGAAAGAAAAAAAGAGATGCCATATAAACCACAAAGCAGGAAAAATCTTAATGGGGGAGAACGCGTAACGCTCTGCTAATGACTGGATCTAAAATGTACGTTTTTTTGGCAAAAAAAACGGGCAATTCACTGCCCGTTTTTATGCTTGTCATGCGCGGATAGTGTTATCGCCCCAGGCGATCCATTTGTAGGTGGTTAACGCCTCCAGCCCCATTGGGCCACGGGCATGCAGCTTTTGCGTACTGACCGCCACTTCTGCACCAAGACCAAATTCCCCGCCGTCGGTAAAACGCGTGCTGGCGTTGACATAAACCGCAGACGAGTCCACCTGATTGACGAAACGATTCGCTGCCTGCTGATCGCGGGTTAAAATCGCGTCGGAGTGCTGTGTGCCGTGCTCACGGATATGATCAACCGCAGCGGCTAAATCAGCCACCACCTTGACGTTAAGATCAAGTGACAGCCATTCGTCATCATATTCATGCGGCTGAATCAGGCTGACGGCCGCCGGACCGCGTTGTAACAGCGCCAGTGCGTTAGCATCGGCGTGCAGCGTAATGCCTTCGTCGGCGGCGCGCTGACTGAGCAGCGGCAGAAACGTGGCGGCAATCTCCTGATGAACCAGCAGCGTTTCCAGCGAGTTACAGGCGCTCGGACGCTGTTTTTTGGCGCTGATGATGACCTTCAGCGCGTCACTGAAATCAACGCCGGGATCGACATAGGTATGGCAAACGCCAATACCGCCGGTGATCACCGGAATGGTTGAGTGCTCGCGACACAGCTTGTGCAGGCCAGCGCCGCCGCGCGGAATCAGCATATCGACATAGCGGTCGAGCTTCAGCAGTTCATTAACCAGCGCGCGATCGGGATTGTCGATCGCCTGTACCGCGCCCGCCGGTAAGCCGTGCGTCAGCAGAGCATTCTGGATCACCTTCACCGTGGCGGCATTGGTACGATGCGTCTCTTTACCGCCGCGCAGGATCACCGCATTGCCGGTTTTCAAACAGAGCGACGCAACATCAACGGTGACGTTGGGCCGCGCCTCATAGATCACGCCCACCACGCCGAGCGGCACGCGGCGACGCTCAAGGCGCAGGCCGCTGTCGAGCAGACCGCCATCGATCAGTTGCCCGACCGGATCGGCCAGATAACAGACCTTACGCACGTCATCCGCGATGCCTTTCAGGCGTTGCGGATTCAGGGTTAATCGATCCAGCAACGCGTCGCCCATGCCATTGTGCCGCGCATCCGCCACATCTTCTGCGTTAGCAGCCAGAATCGCCGCGCTCTCCGCTTCCAGGCGATCGGCAATACTTTGCAGCACCTGATTTTTTTGCTGGGTGGTTAATTCTGCCAGCTGATACGATGCGGCACGCGCCGCCTTTCCCATTTTCTCAAGCATTACGCCTCCTTAGCTGACAATCAGATCGTCCCGATGAACAGCAACCGGACCATATTCATAACCGAGAATGTCGCTGATTTGCTGACTGTGATGTCCGGCGATCATGCGCATCGCATCGCTGTTATAGCGTGAAACACCGTGCGCAATGTCGCGGCCATCAAGGCTGCGAATGCGGATCACTTCACCCCGGGAAAAATTACCGTGAATGGTACGAATACCCTTGGGCAACAATGAGCTGCCGCGCTCAAGAATCGCCGCCAGCGCGCCGTCGTCGACGATCAACTCACCGGCAGGCGGTGCGCCAAAAATCCAGCGCTTGCGATTTTCCAGTGGCGTTTGCAACGCATGGAAACGGGTGCCGACCGGCGTACCGGCAATCACCTCGGCGATCACGCCCGGCTTGCTGCCAGCCGCGATAATGACATCCACGCCGGCGCGGCAGGCAATATCCGCCGCCTGCAGCTTGGTCGCCATGCC
Organism: Duffyella sp. Ts4; assembly: GCF_051851875.1. Classification (NCBI taxonomy): domain Bacteria; kingdom Pseudomonadati; phylum Pseudomonadota; class Gammaproteobacteria; order Enterobacterales; family Erwiniaceae; genus Duffyella; species Duffyella sp. Ts4. The sequence goes on from NZ_JBLYPN010000006.1 coordinate 234,410, forward strand.
GCCGGTGCCCAGCCCAGACACGCTGCCGCCCGCAATGGTGCGCAGCGCATCATCAATGCCATGCACGTCGGTAATCAGCTCGGCCTGCGGGTTGTCGCGCGGATCGGCGGTAAACAGCCCTTGCTGATCGGTTAGCAGCAGCAGCTTGTCGGCTCCGCCGAGAATCGCCGCCAGCGCCGACAAATTATCGTTGTCACCGACCTTAATTTCTGCGGTCGCCACCGCGTCGTTCTCGTTGATCACCGGCACAATGTGGTTATCGAGCAGCGCACGCAGCGTGTCGCGGGCATTGAGAAAACGCTCGCGATCTTCAAGGTCGGCGCGGGTCAGTAGCATCTGGCCGATATGAATACCGTAGATGGAAAAGAGTTGTTCCCACAGCTGGATTAGCCGGCTTTGGCCAACGGCAGCCAGCAGCTGTTTAGAGGCGATAGTCGGCGGCAGTTCCGGGTAGCCAAGGTGTTCGCGCCCCGCCGCCATGGCGCCAGAGGTGACAATAATAATGCGATGTCCCGCCGCGTGCTGCTGCGCACACTGACGAACCAGTTCCACGATATGCGCGCGATTTAACCGACGCGATCCGCCAGTAAGTACGCTGGTCCCCAGTTTTACCACCAGGGTTTGGCTGCCGCTCATGCTGTCCTGCCGTTAGTGAATTTGAAGAATCGAATATTTAAACAGGAGTCGATCAGGAAACCAACTCTCACGCCGGGAAAAGCACAAAAAACCCGGGACAGCGGCGTAGACCAAAAGTTCGCCATTCACCAGAAATGCGTGGAATTGTCATAAAAACTTCACCTCTTACAGGTAAAAATTGCCTCGCCTTTATAAAGCCGATCACGGCAAAAATTATTTTTACTCATTGGGATTGTAACAAATGAACAAACGCGTACTGGCATTAACTATCACTGCGCTGCTGGCGTCTGCATCATCACAGGCCGCTGAGGTTTATAACAAAGATGGCAACCGTCTCGACTTCTACGGCAAAGTGAAAGCGATGCGTTACATGAGCGATGCCGACACCAACGCCAGCAACAACACAGACAAAACCTATGTGCGTATCGGCTTTAAAGGCCAGACCCAGATCAACGATATGATGACCGGCTACGGCCAGTGGGAATACCAGTACAACGCCAACAACTCTGAAGGCAGCGATGCCAACACGGGTAACAAAACCCGCCTTGGCTTTGCCGGGATTAAGTTCAGCGACTTTGGCTCCATCGATTACGGTCGCAACTATGGTCTGATTTATGACGTAGAAGCGATCACCGACATGATGCCGGAGTTCGGTGCCACCGCGTACACCTCAGCCGACGTCTATATGCTGACGCGCACCAACGGTGTGGCCACCTGGCGTAACACCAACTTCTTTGGCCTGATCGACGGCCTTGACGTTGCCTTGCAGTATCAGGGCAAAAACGAAAGCAGCGGCCGCAGCAATAATACCTCCAACGGCGACGGCATGGCGGGTTCGATCTCCTATAAAATCATTGATGGCCTGAGCATCAAGGGCGCGGTCTCTTCCTCTAACCGCACCGTGGCGCAGAAAAACAGCGCATTTGGTCAGGGCGATACCGCGGAAGCCTGGGCAACCGGCCTGAAATATGACAAAGATGGCGTCTATCTGGCGGCTAACTATGCGGAAACCCGCAACATGAACCCGATCAGCGGCACCGCGCAGGTTGGCGGCAATAACGTAGCGGTCAGCGGTTATGCCAACAAACTGCAGAACATCGAAATTGTTGCCCAGTATCAGTTCGATTTTGGTCTGCGTCCGTCGCTGGCTTACGTGCAGAGTAAAGTGAAGGATATCGAAGGCGGCGTGGGCGACGCGGATTACACCAAGTTTGCTGACGTCGGTGCAACCTACTACTTCAACAAAAACATGTCCGCCTTTGTCGATTACAAAATTAACCTGCTGGATGACGACAACACGCTGGCGCGCAACACCGACGATATCGTCGCGGTGGGCGTAACCTACCAGTTCTGATGCCGTAGCGGGAAGCTCACCGTCGCATGACAAAAACAAAAAAGGCTGGAATCTGTTCCAGCCTTTTTTCTGCCTGATTTTTACCGCGATCAGGCGGTCAGTTTCACCGGCTCGTCAGCAAAATCTTTCGCCGGGCGCAGATCGAGTTCCATTTCGGTCAGCAGCGCTTTTAAACGATCGTGGAATTTACGCAGCGTCTCTTCCAGCTTCTCGTTGTTTTCTTTCCCTTTGATGGCAGATGGCTTCCAGTTGCCCTCTTTATCAAACAGGCCGAAATAGTACTCGTAGGTGAAGTGATCGGCGTGCGCCTCCAGCTCCATCCACCATCCCCAAAACTCGCGGCTTTCCGGTGCCGGTTTAACATTGACGCAAACCGCCAGGCAATCAAAGAAGAAGCGTTCGTTTTCGCATTTCTGTTCACGAATATAGGGCCCCAGCGCGGTAAAGCGCTTCATCAGCCGACTCTTCGGATGTCCACTCGGTAACGTCATGGTTTAACCTCCATAGATGAGGATTTTGTTATAGCAAAGTATTGAATAATAGCAAATCATCTTGCCAGACGTTTCTCAATCCAGTCGCAGATCTTCAGCAGTGCCTGATCGAAACTTTTCATTACCGGCGAGAAGGTCACCGGCAGCAGTTGTCCCTCGGCGGAGGATCGCGCAATCAGTCGCGAATCTTCTTCCGGGCTGAACGGATCGTTTTGCCAGTAGCCGGAAAGCATCGGCACCGGCGTGCGCCGTCCCAGCAGCCCCTGCATTTTCAACGAGTAGCGACCCAGCTCGGTGCGTAACGCGCTGCTGGTAGCGCTGGTCATACCGAGACGGCTGGCGAGCATATCCATGTACATTTCCGGCACGCGATCCTGACGCTGACTTTCGGTAAGCAGGCTGTGCACGATGGGGCCGAGACAGGCAACGCCGCGCAGCCGCGCCGACTCCAGATAGCCGAGGCGCACCGCCACGTTGGCACCAAAGCGGAAGCCAAAGGCGACCACGCGCGTGTGGTCCACCCACGGCACCGTTTCCAGGCCGCGCAGCACGTGCTGATGCAGAAAACTGCTGTCCTGGGTCAGTTTATATTTTGAGGAGAAGCCCACCGAGGGCATATCGACGGTCAGCATGGCGATGCCACGCGGCGCGAGATAGTCATGAAAGAAGCGATAATGGTCGCTTTGCAACGCATCCAGGCCACCGCACATCAACACCACCGGATAAGGCGCGTCGACGTTGGCAGGCATGTGCAAAAAACCGGTGATCGGACTGCCGTCGGGAATGGGAAACTCCAGCGCTTTTAGCTCGCCCGGCAGGCGCCGCGTCGCCTCTTCATAGGCGCGATTGGCCAGCGCTTCTGCCTGCTCAGCCAGTTCGTCACCTTTGATGTGCGGATACGCGGCCAGGCTATACAGATGTGCGGCACGCAGCCAAAACTGTCCGGCGTCCTCATCCGCAGAATCCAGCGCCTGCTGCTGCCAGATGCCCGCCTGGCGTGACCATTCGTAAATCCAGTTGCCGTTGCGAAAGCCGATTACCGTATCAAGCCGGGTGGGATCGGTGCGTTCTGCCTGACTGACCGCAATGCGCGCCATCACTTCACTGATCTCCAGCAATGACAGCCCGCGCCATGCCCACATAATGCGGTTGATCATGCGATACCAGCCGACCGGGTTTTCACCGTCCAGCGTGGAGTGCACGGCAACGGTTTGTCCGGTGCGATGACGCACCAGCGCTGAGGTTTCAGGATGTTTAAATCGCGGCTTGAATAACTCTTCGCTCAGGTTCTTTGCACTCATTGTGGCCTCCTCCTGGGATGGGACGATGCACAAGTTTACTGTAGCTCCCGCAATGGCGCGACCCGCAGAAACAACAACGCCCGGATAACCGGGCGTTGTATGTGACAGATCAATCACTTTTGCACAATTGGCGGAATATAAACCACGCCCATGTCCCACGGTTGCTCAATCCAGGTATTTTGCGGAATATCGACCACATAGTCGTCGACCAGCGGGCGACCGGCCGGTTTAGCGAAAATGGTGACGAAACGTGCTTTTGGATACATGTCGCGGATCGCCTGCGCGGTGCCGCCGGTATCCACCAGGTCATCAATCACGATAAAGCCTTCGCCATCACCTTCGGCGCGCTTCAGGACTTTCATCTGACGCTGGTGATCGTGGTCATAGCTGGAGATGCAGACGGTATCGACGTGACGAATACCCAATTCGCGCGCCAGTAATGAAGCTGGCACCAGGCCGCCGCGGCTGACCGCAATAATACCGGTCCACTGCTCAACCGGCAGCAGACGCTGTGCCAGCTTGCGGGCGTGAATCTGGAGCATGTCCCAGGTGACGACGTATTTTTCGCTCATATAAAGATATCCCGGCCAATGTTATTGGCTTAAAAAATGTGCAATGGGAAAAGGTTGCGCGAGATTATAAGGATGATAATCATTAAAAACCAGTCCGGACGGCTGATTTTAGCGCCTGCGGATAACGCACCCTGCAATAAAGGGTGATATTCTCAGGCCATCACGTCAGCAGTGCTGGCGGCGATCTTTCACTGGAACCAACGCGTGCGGGCAATAACTGCTCCCCACCGACACAGGAGATTTGTCGTGTCTGAACTCTCTCAACTCTCGCCACAGCCGCTGTGGGATATTTTCGCTAAAATCTGTTCGATTCCCCACCCTTCTTATCATGAAGAAGCGCTGGCAGAACACATCGTCAGCTGGGCAAAAGAGCAAGGTTTTTGGTGCGAGCGCGATGCCGTAGGCAACATCCTGATCCGCAAGCCTGCCACCGCCGGGCTGGAAAACCGCAAGCCGGTCGCGCTGCAGGCGCACCTTGATATGGTGCCGCAGAAGAACAACGATACCGTTCACGATTTCACCACCGATCCGATTCAGCCTTATGTTGATGGCGAATGGGTGAAAGCGCGCGGCACCACGCTGGGCGCCGACAACGGCATCGGTATGGCCTCGGCGCTAGCGGTACTGGCTGACAAAACCGTCGAGCACGGCCCGCTGGAAGTGCTGCTGACCATGACCGAAGAGTCCGGTATGGATGGCGCTTTCGGTCTGCAGGCCAACTGGCTGCAGGCGGAAATCCTGGTGAATACCGATTCCGAAGAAGAGGGCGAAGTCTATATGGGCTGCGCGGGCGGCGTTGATTTTATCACCACGCTGCCGGTTGAGCGGGAAGCCGTGCCAGCCGATTACGAAACTCTGCGTCTGACGCTGAAAGGCCTGAAAGGCGGCCACTCCGGCTGCGATATTCACGTTGGCCTCGGCAATGCCAACGAGCTGCTGGCGCGTTTCCTCGCGGCACACGCTCGCGATCTCGATCTGCGCCTGATTGAATTTACCGGCGGCACGCTGCGCAACGCCATTCCGCGTGAAGCTTTTGCCACGCTGGCAGTACCGGCTGCGAAAGTTGACGCGCTGAAATCAGCGGCGATGGCCTATCTCACCACGCTGCAGAACGAACTGAGCGACAAAGATAAAAACGTCAATCTGCAAACCGAACCGCTGGCGCATAACGGGCAGGCGCTGACGGCCAACAGCCGCGATCGTTTTATTGCGCTGCTGAACAGCACGCCGAACGGCGTGATCCGCAATTCTGACGTGGTAAAAGGCGTGGTCGAAACCTCGCTGAACGTCGGCGTGGTGGCGATCAACGATCAGCAGGCTGAAATCATCTGCCTGATCCGTTCGCTGATCGACAGCGGTAAAGAGTATGTGGTTGAAACGCTGACCTCGCTGGCCGAACTGGCCGGTGCGCATGGCGCAGCAAAAGGCGGCTATCCTGGCTGGCAGCCTGACGCCAGCTCGCCGGTGATGGCGCTGGTGCGGGAAACCTACCAGTCACTGTTTGGTAAAACGCCAAACATTCAGGTGATTCATGCCGGTCTGGAGTGCGGTCTGTTCAAGAAGCCATATCCGAATATGGATATGGTGTCGATTGGCCCGACCATCACCGGTCCGCATTCGCCGGATGAGCAGGTGCATATCGCCAGCGTTGGCCTGTACTGGCAGCTGCTGACCGCCCTGCTGAAGGCGATTCCTGCAAAATAATCACGGCAGCGTGTAACGGGCGAGCGGTCAGCTGACCGCTCGCCTTTTTTATGCCCTGGGCGTCAAAACCACTGGCCAAAGCGGCGGATGTACAGCTGCTTCGCGCCCTGCACTACCACGCAGTAGCCCGCCAAAATCGCCACTAGCCAGAGGAAGTAAGCGGGCGGCAACGCCACCATGCCTACCGCAGCGGCAAACGGCGAAAAGGGTATGCCGATGCCCACCGCCACAATCAGCAACGTCATGATCACCACCGGCCAGCTGGCGCAGCTCTGCAGGAAAGGGATCCGTCGCGTGCGCAGCATATGCACCACCAGCGTTTGCGACAGCAGCCCTTCAATAAACCAGCCTGACTGAAACAGCGACTGATACGCGGGCGCGTTGGCGGCGAACACAAACCACATCACGCCCCAGGTGGCGATATCAAACAGCGACGAAGTCGGCCCCATAAAGAGCATAAAGCGGCCAATGTTTTTAGCATCCCACTGCCGCGGCTGAGCGAGAAATTCCGCATCCATGCCATCCCACGGCAGCGACATTTGTGAAATATCGTACAGCAGGTTCTGGATCAGCAGCTGAATCGCCAGCATCGGCAAAAAAGGTAAAAAGGCGCTGGCCACCAGCACGGAAAAAACGTTGCCAAAATTGGAGCTGGCGGTCATGTTCAGATACTTGATGATATTGCCGAACGTCTGCCGTCCCAGCAGCACACCCTCCTCCAGCACCAGCAGGCTCTTTTCGAGTAAAATGATATCCGCCGATTCCTTTGCAATGTCGGTGGCGGTATCTACTGAAATGCCGATATCGGCGCAGCGCAATGCGGGCGCATCGTTGATGCCATCGCCGAGAAAGCCGACGGTATGGCGATTCTGCTGCAACGCCTGCACCACGCGCGTTTTCTGCCGTGGCGTCAGCTGACAAAACAGCGTACGACGCTCCACCGCCTGCGCCAGGCTGGCATCGTCCAGCGCATCGATGTCACCGCCGCGCAGCGCCTCATCAACCTGCAGTCCAACATCACGACAGATTTTGGCTGAGATAATGGCGTTGTCGCCGGTCAGCACCTTGACGCTGACGCCGTGCTGATGCAGCGCGCGGATCGCCGCGGCGGCGCTCTCTTTAGCGGGATCGAAAAAGGTCAGCAGGCCAACAATCGTCAGATCGCGCTCGGCGTCGGCGATCAACGCCAGGCCATGAGCCTGACTCAGCGTACGTTCGCCGATCAACAGTACGCGAAAACCCTCAGCGTTCAGCTGGCTCACCTGCTGCTGCAAAGCGGCAATGCGCGCGTCATCCAGCGCCAGCGATCGTTCGCCGCACTGCACGCGGGTGGCCACCGCCAGCATCTCATCCACCGCGCCCTTGCAGATCAGGCGGTGTTGCTTTCCATCGGCCAGCAACACCGAAAGCCGCCGCCGCTCAAAATCAAAGGGTAACTCATCCACTTTTTGATAACGCTGGAGCCTCTCGCTGGCGTGCGGCGCCTCTGCAAGGCGCAAAATGGCGCGATCCATCATATTTTTAGCGCCGCTCTGATAAAAGCTGTTGAGCAACGCCAGCTGCGCCACGCGCGCATCGGGCTGACCCACGCTGTTCAGACAGCGATCCAGGACAATGTTGTCCTGCGTCAGGGTGCCGGTTTTATCGGTACAGAGCACGTCCATCGCGCCGAAATTTTGTATAGCGTTCAGTCGGCGCACCACCACTTTACGCCGCGACAGCATGATGGCACCTTTTGCCAGGTTGACGCTGACGATCATCGGCAGCATTTCCGGCGTCAGGCCCACCGCCACCGCCAGGGAAAACATCAGCGCATCGCTCCAGTCATGATGCACCGCGCCGTTGATCACAAACACCACCGGCACCATCACCAGCATAAAGCGGATTAACAGTTTGCTGACGCTGTTAACACCGTGCTCAAAAGCCGTCTTCGGTTTGTTAGCCAGCACCGCACTTGCCAGACCGCCATACCAGGTCTGGTTGCCGGTAGCCACCACCAGCGCGGTCGCCGATCCGCTGACCACGTGCGTGCCCATCAGGCAGATGCCGGGCTGGCTTAACAGCGCCTGCTCGTCCTGCGACTGTGCGACAGCCTGCGCCACGGCATACTTTTCCAGCGGCAGCGATTCACCGCTTAATGCCGCCTGACTGACCAACAGGTTGCGGCTGCTGATGAGTCGCACGTCGCCAGGAATGGTGTCGCCCGCGTGCAGCACAACGATGTCGCCGGGCACCACGCTGGCCAGCGGCACCTCGCTTTCTGCGGTGGTTCCATGCTGATCGCAGCGAATAACCGTGGCGTAGCTGTGCACCATGTTTTGCAGAATGGCCGCGGCTTTATTAGTGCGGTACTCCTGAAAGAAACTCAGCATGGCGCTGAGCAGCACCATGGTCAGCATGATGGTGACTTCCGTCAGGTCGGTCTCTTCACCGTGTCGCCACGGCAGCCAGAAGTCGGTAACAAAGCCCACCGCGGCGAGCGCCAGCAGCACAAAAATAAACGGATTGTTAAACGCCAGCGCGAACTGGATTGCCACCGGCGGCGCTTTTTTGCCAGCGATTTCGTTGCGGCCATAATGCGCAAGCCGTTGCTTTGCCTCGTCTGACGACAGGCCATGCGGGTGGCTATTAAGCTGCTGCATGACATCATCCAGCGCGTGCTGCATTTGACGATCCACCGCATAGCGCGGCGCTGTTTTCTGAATTTTAGACATGATCTGGCCCCACCTTGGGAAAAGTGACAGATGCAGGAATGGCCTGCGGTTAAGGGATTAGGGTGGGGAGAAGCGAAGAGAGGCGTGCCGATCTGACGTGGTATGCGCTTTCGTCATCTTCACCCGCTGGGTCGGTGTTTCATAGTCATCTCCACGGTGAATACGTTATGCCGCACGGGCGGCAATAAGCACAGCATGTTGGGGGGATGAAACCGCTCACAGAGGGGTGAAGCATCGCCCGCCACAGAAAAAGGCAGGCAAACTACAGAGGAAAGTTTACCTGCCGGTGAATAAGGCGAAATCGCCGGGGTTGTCGTCCAATCTACTCGCCTCATGCTGAAATTTGGCAAGACTATAGCCCCGTAGCCAGAACCTGTAAACCGCCCTGAGCAGGGTGTACCTTTGGCAAGAATATCTAAATTAATTGTTATAAATCATTAAATTATATAAAAACGTCCGCCTGTTTCTGCCGCTGCGTTCGTCAACGCTTTATCAACAACGCGTAAAAAACGACTGACTCGCGGCAGATGCCAACGCAATCGACAGAACAGCAATGCGGACCCTTTTACACCCAGATGTCTGGATGGCTAGTAATATTTTGTGTTAGCTTATAGCCTTTCGGTCGTTGCCACACCTGTCCGGACAGGAAAAAATGCGACACGTCACTGGCTTACAGGTGCTAATGGATTGATGAGTGAAATAAACCGTCTTGATATGCGCAATATCTCAATCAGCTTTGGCGGCTTTGCCGCACTGCGTCAGGTTGATTTCACCCTTGAAGGCCATTCAATCCATGCGCTGACCGGTGCCAATGGTGCCGGGAAATCAACGCTGATGGCCGTGCTGTCCGGCGCGCATGCCGATTACAGCGGCGAAATCCTGCTGGATAACCAGCCGATCGCTATTCGTTCCCCGCGCGATGCCAAACAGGCCGGTATTCATATCGTACAGCAGGAAGTTGACGTGGCACTGGTGCCACAGCTCAGCGTGGCGGAAAACATTCTGCTCGATCAGATCGCCGCCTCGGGCGGACGCTTTAGCTGGCGCGCGTTGCGTCAACAGGCCCGCCAGCTGCTGGCCCAGCTTGATGTGCAGCTTGACGTCAGGCGCAACGTTGAACGCTGCACGCTGGCCGAGAAACAGCATATTTTGCTGGCGCGCGCCCTTTCCCACCATTGCCGTTTCCTGATTCTTGATGAGCCCACTGCCCCGCTCGATCGTCATGAAAGCGAGCGGCTGTTTAACGTGGTGCGTCGGCTGCAACGCGACGGCATCGGCGTGGTGTTTATCTCGCACCGCATTCATGAGCTGAAGGCGATTTGCGATCGGCTGACCGTGCTACGCGACGGCCAGCTGATCGAAACCCTGCCGATGCAGGCGCTGAGCGGCGAGCAGATTGTTGAAAAGATGCTCGGCCATCAGCTTGATGATATCTATCCGCCTGCACGCCCGGCGCCGTCAACCGAGACCCTGCTGGCGGTGGAGGGGCTACATGACCAGCATCTCCTGCAGGACATTTCGCTGCGGCTACACAAAGGCGAAATTCTCGGCATCGCCGGGCTGGCCGGTGCCGGTAAAAGTGAACTCTGTAAGGCGCTGTTTGGCGCATCGATCAGCCATGTGCGTAGCGGAGAGCTGCATGGCAAGCCCTGGCGTCCGCGCTCACCGCACCATTCTGTCCGCCAGCGCATGGCGCTGGTGCCGGAAGAGCGCCGCAAAGAGGGCATTTTCATCGATGAATCGGTGAGCATGAACCTCAGCGTCAGCGCCGATAAAAGCTTTTCACGTGCCGGGCTATTCGATCGTCGTCAGGCGTGGCGCTGGGCAGAAAGCCTGATCCAAAAACTTAACGTGCGCACCACCGGTCCGCAGCAGCTCCTGCGACGCCTGTCGGGCGGCAATCAACAAAAGGTGGCAATTGGCAAATGGCTGCGCAACGACGCCGACGTGCTGATTTTTGACGAGCCGACCAAAGGCGTGGATATCAAAGCAAAGACCGACCTTTTTACGCTTATTGACGGCTTGGCGCGCCAGGGCAAAGGCGTGATCTACGCCTCGGGCGAGTTTTCAGAACTGGTTGGCCTGTGTGACCGCATCTGCGTGTTATGGGATGGGCGCATCGTGGCTGAAATGGCCGCCTGCGACGTCGATGAAGAAACCCTTTTATTCTATTCCACCGGAGGAACCCCTGCGTGAGCAGCAACGATCAACGTCTCCCAACGCAGCCTGCGCTGCGTCATCATCTGTTCGAGTTCCTCTATAAATGGGGCATGTTGCTGACGGTGGTGCTTCTGATTGCCGGCTTTGGCCTGGCATCTGACAGCTTTCTTGAACCCAATAACATCATCAATATTCTGCGCTCCATCGCCATTGTGACGGTGATTGCTATCGGCGTATCGATATCGCTGACCGTGGGCGGCTTCGATCTGTCGGTGGGTTCAACCGCTTCGCTGGCTAACGCACTGGTGATCTCACTGTTCGTCTGGTACGGCTTCGGCACCACTGCGGCGATTGTGATTACCCTGCTGCTCTGCACGCTGGTTGGCTTGTTCAACGCCTTTCTGATTGTCGTATTGAAAATCCCCGACATGCTGGCGACGCTGGCGACGCTGTTTGTGATTCAGGGCGTGGCGATGACCTACAGCTTTGGCGGCTCGATCACCGAAAACATGGTGCTGCCGAGCGGCGATATGGCGGAAGGCACCCTTCCCGCGGCCTTTGGCCTGCTCGGTCAGGTGCCGGTTATCGTGATTATCATGCTGGCGGTGACGCTAGTAGCTCAGCTGGCGCTCTCGCTGACCCGCCATGGCCGCCGCATGTATGCGCTGGGTGGCAACGCGGAAGCGGCACGGCTCTCCGGCATTCGCACTACCCGTTATCGCGTGCTTGCCTATGTGATCGCCTCGCTGCTGGCCGGGCTGGGCGGCATTTTGCTCGCCTCGCGCATCGGTTCGTCGCAGGTCAATGCGGGCAGCGGTTACCTGATGGATGCGGTCGCCGCGGCGTGGATCGGATTTTCGCTTGCCGGTTCCGGCAAACCCAACGCGCTCGGCACGCTGGTTGGCGCGGTGATTCTCGGCGTCTTACAAAATGGTCTGGTGATGCTTTCCGTTCCCTATTACGCCATGGACATTATTAAAGGGCTGGTGCTGGCGATAGCGCTGGCGATTACTTACATTCAGCGCCGCTAAGGCGTTCACAGACAGGGTAAAAAAATAATGAAAACCTTCCGCTGTTCACTGCTGGCGATGAGCCTGCTCGCCGCCGTTCCCGCCTTTGCCGATAGCACCGCTGCGGTGCCGGCAGCCATTGCCAACCATGACGGTCCGGTGCGCATTGCGGTGATCCGCAACCTCGGCTCAGACGATAACACCACGCAGTTTGTTGCCGGTGCCATCCAGCAGGGACGCAAGCTCGGCTTCAAGGTCAGCACCTTTTTAAGCAACGGTGATGATGCCCGCTTCCAGGACTTCGTGAACCAGGCGATCAGTCAGAAATATGATGGCATTGTGCTTTCCCACGGCAAGGCACCTTACGCCAGCGCGCTGGTAAAACGTATCGCCGATGCGGGCATCAAGGTGTCGGTGTTTGATACGCCGGTAGAGGGCACGCTGCCTGGCGTTACCGTCACCGCGCAGGATGACGCCTCGCTCGCCTCGCTGTCGCTTAATCAGCTGGTTAAGGATTTCAACGGCAAAGCCAATATCGTCAAGCTGTGGGTGGCCGGTTTCCCACCGATGGAACGCCGCCAGGTGATCTATGAAAAGGTGTTAAAAGAGAATCCAGGCATTAAACAGCTGGAGTCGATTGGTGCGGTCTCCTCTGATGTACAGGGCGATACCGCCAACAAGATCGGTGCCATTCTGGCGAAGTATCCTAAAGGCCAGCTCGACGCGATTTGGGGCGCCTGGGATGCGTTCAGTCAGGGCGCTTACAAGGCGTTGCAGGAGAATGGCCGCACCGAGGTAAAGCTCTACAGTATCGACGTTTCTAACCAGGATTTGCAGCTGATGCGGCAGAAAGCGAGCCCGTGGAAACAAACGGTCGCCGTGGACAGTAAGCTGATTGGGGCGATAAACATGCGGCTGGTCGCCAAAAAAATCGCCGGTGAAGCCACGCCCGCCACCTATCAGTTCAAGGCTAACGCCATTTCACAGGATCAGCTTAACGGCCAGCAGGGTGCGGTTAACGTCGCCACGCTGAATAAGATTATCCCCGGCTGGGGCGAGAGCACGGATTTTGTCTCGCCGTGGTTTGCGACGTTGGCAGCCCAAAATAAGTAGTGGCATTGCTGGCTGGCAATGGGGGCAGCGTCCTGTGGCCGGAAAGGCCGGTTTTTTGCCTGGCAGGCGGCGTTAAGGTCAATGTCTTAAGGTCAACGTCTTAAGGTCAACGTCTTAAGGTCAATGTCTTAAGGTCAATGTCTTAAGGTCAACGTCTTAAGGTCAACGTCTTAAGGTCAATGTCTTAAGGTCAATGTCTTAAGGTCAACGGCCATTTCGTTCTGCCCTTCGGGCCGCCCGAGCAGGGGCGGCA